>JAUSPN010000065.1 GCA_030656555.1 Candidatus Desulfaltia sp.
TAAAAATTTTTCAAATCCCGATCTGATATCATTAATATCGTCTGGTTTTGCAACAAAACCAATTTTGTTGTTTGTTACTAAATCAGCGACTTCGCCATTCATCACACAATAGATTGGTTTGCTTGATGCAAGATAGGCTTGTAATTTTGCGGGTACTGTTAAAGAAAATATTGGCTCGTCGATTAGAGCTATTATTAAAACATCGCTGCCCTTAAACCACCTTGGCATCTCCTATAATGGCCATCTTCCCCAGAGAAATACATTTCCAATATTTTCTTCCTTTACAATATTTTTCAGGGCTTCCAGATTTGAACCATCACCAACGATGTTTAACTTAATCTTATTGTTGGATTTTACTGCAAGTGCAAAGCCTCTAATGACATTCTCCAAATTCTGAACTTTTCCGATTGCTGCCGTCGCCTATCCAAAGAAAACGCCCCCTATCCAGCGTACGCATCAAACGGCCCACATTCCCAGGGTCTTCCTCCCCGTAAAGCGTAGCCAGCCGCAGAATTGTAAGCGCCATCCCTGACTCCCGGGAAATTTCGATGGCTCGCAGCTCTGCATTGTATTTAGACAGGGCGTATGGCCCAACAGGGTTACAAGGGGGATTTTCATCTCCATACTTATGGAAGGGCGCAAAGAGAAATTCCCATGATCGGGAAATGCTTGTCAAACGAGAAGGCGTAGAGAATTTCGAGTTGCTGACAAACCACAAAACTCACACAATCCGTCAGTGAAACATCTGCGGTATCATAACGGCGAAACACGGCAATGGCTTTCTGAAAAATGGCTTCGGTATTATAGACGATGCGTAACGTGCCCTTTTCTTGCGCCAGTGCAAGCAAATCCAAATATCGCAAGGCACTCGGATGGCCTGCGTCGTATCTCAGGCGCGTTACCGCCTCATCAATCACATAATCAGTGGTAACAAATCGTTTTCGTTGTTTTTTCAACAAGGAATACATTTCGACGGCCTGACGATGATACTGATCAGACGCATCGGTCACAGCAATCCAGGCTCCTGTATCCACAAAAATCATAGTTATTTTTTTGTCCCATAAATGATGGCATCGTGATTAAGTGATGCATCCGTGCGTTTTGTTGTACATAAACCAATGAGCTGATCAAGCGCCTCATATGCATCATCTTGAAGAGGCTCCACAATTTCAATATCAAGCAGAATTTTTTCTTGATGTATCCCTCGGAGGGAGTCACTCATCGGGATGAATAACCCGTTCTTTTTTTTAATGGCTTCAACTCTCATAGCGTCCTCTTTTTAACACATTGATATGATTTGATTAATTTTCATCAGTATATGGCAACGGGAATAGGGTGTCAATAATAATTTTACAATCAAAGATACGTTTCACAAGACGCCATTTTTTAACTTAAAACCTAAAACTATCTTTTCCCCGCATCTCTCTGATCGTCTCTTCCCAGCCGGTCTTCAAATCATACTGGGGTACAAAACCCAATTCTTTTTGGATGAGACTGCCGTCAACGGCAATATCTTCGGTGTATTTGTCAATCATCTCCGGTGTAACCGGGGGTTTTAAACCAATGGCGTGGCTTCCCTTTTCGATCAAACCAATCAATGTACGCGTTGGGCCCACAGGCAATGACAACCGTGGCGGCTTACGGCCAAGGGCAGAGCAGATGGATTCGATGATTTCATTCAGGGTATGAAACCCGCCATCCGTTACATTGAATGCCCGGCCTGCCGCGGCAGGATGAGAAACAGCCAGTGCAGCCGCACGACCAACGTCCTTGTCATAAACCAGCGTCCGTCGATTGAGACCATTTCCGATAGGGATAAAGCGATTGCGTGCCAATGCGCGCGTTAGCCGTTCGTAGTTTCCCTTGATGCGGGAACCATAAACCGCCCCCAATCGCAGCACGGTTCCCAATGGTTGACCGTCAACGCCCCTCGCATTCAAGACAATCTGTTCGGCATCACATTTGGTCTCTGCATAAAAAGTGTCAGGATGAGTTGGCGACATCTCATTGAGCACGCGCCCTTCTGAAGACCCATACACCGCAATCGTGCTGAACAAAACAACGCGCTTCACACCCGCCTTGATCGCTGCGTCAACTACCGTCGCGGTTCCGCCAATATTTACGCGCTCGTATTTTTCACGTAATTCAGGTGGCGGATTGACAATATGCAGGAGCGCCGCCAGATGAACGACGGCATCCACGCCTTGCATCGCAGATTCGACCGCCACTTGATCAGTGACATCGCCAATTAAAACTTCCACGCTTTGCGGGAACATGCCCAATGTAGGAGTATCAACCGAGAAGGAACGGATTCGGAAACCTGCTTGATCCAAAGCATGAACAACACGCGGGCCAACCGCACCGGTTGCGCCGGTTATTAAAACAAACTTCGGGATATCTGTGACGCAATCTGTTTTGTTCCTGATCATATTGAATTAATTCTAAAAATGAGCTTTAATTACACCGCCACCTCAATCCTGAAACCTTCGTAGTTCAATCTGGGAGCTTTGTTTTTGCCATGTTTTTCCAACTCAATCAGATCCATATCCAAGAGCAGCTTTACATCTTCAGATATGTTTTTCATGTCTCGGTTTGTGATTGCGGCCAGTTCTTTTATAGATTCAGGCTTTTTTTCACGAATGACTTTAAGCAGGGCAAAGCGCTGCGGGGTCATGGCCTTGCGAAATGCCTCAAAGCTCGTGAAGCTGTATTGCGGCTCTTCCGGTTTGACTTTTTCCCCACAGATTACAGCGTCACAGATTGCCGAAAATTCAGCCATTGTTTGCTCGTGGGGCTTGATGGTGATGGTTTTAAAGGTCGCTTTCATTGTCGTCTCCTTCGAGGTAGCGGGTGACATCTGCGTTGAAGTCAGTTAGAAGCTGCGCCATACTTGTAAAGGTGTATGGTTTTTCAACGCCTGCATAGTGCCGATGGTCGCCTTTGCCGCGTTCGTTATCATATCCAATTGCCCTGACGCCGTTTACGATGTAGACTGCCGAGTACTTAAGCCCGTGCGGGGTGCATTCGGTTACGGGTACGATCCAAGCTTTCAGTTCCATGATGTGGCCGTCTGCATTCCGCTCTTTTCTGTGCGTCAGTAACTTTGCCTTCATAGTTGGCATACTAAACCAATCGTTTTCATGATGTCAATATATAATCGCTCTTTTCGGCGAATACGGTCCTACCGGTAATTGCCCTGTTTAATTAGACAATCTGTTCGGCAGAAAGTTTTGTCTGAGCGTAAAAAGTATCAGGATTAGTGGACGACATCTCATTGAGCACGTGACTGTCTGAAGGCCCATACACTGCAATCGTGCTGAACAAGACAACGCGCTTCACACCCGCCTTAATTGCAGCTTCAACTACCGTCGCTGTTCCGCCAATATTTACGCACTCGTATTTTTCGCGCATCTCAGGCGGCGGATTGACAATGTGTAGGAGCGCCGCCATATGAATGACTGCATCCACACCTTGCATTGCAGATTGGACTGCCGCCTTGTCCGTGACATCGCCGATCAAAACTTCTACGCTTTGCGGGAATATGGCCGATGTAGGCGTATCAACGGAGAAGGCGCGAATCTGGCATCCCGCATAGGCATAGTGTAGCGCGTGGACGACACGCGGACCAACAGCACCTGTCGCACCGGTAACGAGAACAAATTGAATTCTGTCCGACAAATTGATCCGATCATTTTGATTTGGAAATGAGATATTCAATATAGAAACAGGGACTTCAAATCTTTAATACTTTTTCCAAACTACCCGGTTGACATAATCGGTATAACTCATGATGCTACGAAGCGCCTTCTGAGAAACGTTGTCTGCATCATAATCCTGAACCAGCCTGAATTGCCGACTGCTCCTCGAATGCTGAGCGGTTATGGTATCAATGGATGCCACCACCCGGTCCCCTTTCAGGCCGGACATGATCAACGTGCCCTCATCCATGCCTTCCGGACGTTCATGGGCCTGACGAATAGTTATGGCCGGAAAGTTCAAATATACGAAAGTTTTCAGGCCAGAAGTATTGTGTAATAATAAGAATGTTCACGTCTCATTATATGCGATATATCAAACCATTTCTCAAATTGCATGAAATAAATATGGCTCTATTCTTCTTTGTTAAAGAGAGAAAACCACTTTCAGGGCTTGATCGATCGCGCGCATATCGTCGTGTTCCAATTTGCCCCGCACCCGAGACAATCTCAAGCGATAGTCAATCGGACGGGTTTGCAGGCAGTCGGCGATGGACTTCTTGTCAAGACCGTTTATCTGAGACGGAATCAGGGTCACATTGGTCTTGATTCGCGACTTCTTCTCATTCCATTCCGTGATCGGCACAACTTGTATGACAGGGACGCGCGCATTGTAAACATCGTTGGTCACAACCACGCAGGGGCGCACTTTACCTGTCTCAGACCCCTTTACCGGATTCAGATCGATATCGATGACCATACCCCGCGA
This sequence comes from Candidatus Desulfaltia sp., assembly GCA_030656555.1. Lineage (GTDB taxonomy): Bacteria > Desulfobacterota > Desulfobacteria > Desulfobacterales > ETH-SRB1 > Desulfaltia. The sequence goes on from JAUSPN010000065.1 coordinate 4,465, forward strand.
AAGAGTCGTCATTCGGGCCAGCCTTGAGCCGCAGAGTCTGTCAATACCTTGAGCTCAGAATCCTCCACGTAAGTTTCAGCATATAAATCGGCTGATTCCTTTAATTTCTGCGATTCCAATTCTTCCCTTAACCGGTTCAACGCCTCACGAACCATGGCGCTTTTATCCTTGAAACCGTAATTCTTGTAATTATTTAAGAATTCAACCTGATTCTCTTTACAACTGAATTTAGCCTGCTGCATGATATCCTCCTTCGTGAGACCCATAAATTAGGTCTTAAAAAGAGACCCAACTATAAGGCCATATCGTACGGATGTCAATAAAATAGAGAACTGTCTCTATTTTAACAAAAGTACCGCATCAACATCTTCCGTCCGCAAAGCAATCAGATCATCTTGATTGAACAACGCCGGCCGTGGCCCCACAAAACTCATATCTCCCTTAAAAACACTCCACAATTGCGGAAACTCATCGAGGCTCCATTTCCGTAGAAAGGGACCTATCGGTGTCAGAAATTGATCGGGATTCGATAATAAGTGCGTCGCAACCGCCGGCGTATCAATCCGCATCGTCCTGAATTTCGGCATGCGGAAGATAAGATTATCTTTACCAACACGCTCAGACCAGTAAAGCACTGGACCAGGCGAAGTAAGCTTGACCAGCAAGGCCACCAGCACCATCGGAAGGCCGACCAATAAAGTCACCACCAACGCCATTATCCAATCAAATATCCTTTTCACTCAGTCCTCAGCACTCAGCACTTGTTGTTTTTGTTATTCTTGTTTTTCTCAGCACTCAGCACTTATTTCCCCCCGCATCCCAACAAGTACCTAAAACTTAACACTTAAAACTATTTTTCCCCTTCACTCAGCACTCAGTCCTCAGCACTCAGCACTTTTTGTTCCCTAACCGTTTCCTCCCACCCAGCCTTCAAATCATACTGAGGCACAAAACCGAGTTCTTTTTGAATGAGGCTGCCATCAACGGCAATATCTTCGGTGTACTTGTCAACCGTCTCCCGCGTAACCGGGGGAATTATGGGGACATGGCCCAACAGACCGCGCATCCTGAGCTTGTCGAAGGATCGGGATCGTGTCCCCACAATTCCCCCCATAATTCCCATGACGCGGTATCCCATTTCAATTAACCGTATCAAAGTACGCGTGGGGCCCACGGGCAATGACAACCGGGGCGGTTTACGACCAAGGGCAGAGCAAATGGATTCAATAATTTCATTTAGGGTATGAAACCCGCCATCCGTGACGTTGAACACCCGACCCGCCGCAGAGGGATGAGAAACAGCCAGCACAGCCGCACGACCGACGTCCTTATCATAAACCAGCGTCCGTCGATTGAGACCGCTTCCGATAGGGATAAAGCGATTGCGTGCCAGGGCATGAGTCAGCCGTTCGTAGTTTCCCTTGATGCGGGAACCATAAACCGCGCCCAGACGCAACACGGTTCCCAATGCTTGACCGTCGGCGCCCCTCGCATTCAAGACAACCTGTTCGGCGGCACGTTTGGTCTGGGCATAAAAAGTGTCAGGATGAGTCGGCGACATCTCATTGAGTACGCGACCATCTGAAGGCCCATACACCGCAATCGTACTGAACAAGACAACGCGCTTCACACCGGCCTTAATTGCAGCTTCAACTACCGTCGCTGTTCCGCCAATATTTACGCGCTCGTATTTTTCACGTAATTCAGGCGGCGGATTGACAATGTGCAGGAGCGCCGCCATATGAACGACTGCATCCACGCCTTGCATCGCAGATTGGACCGCCACTTGATCAGTGACATCGCCAATCAAAACTTCTACGCTTTGCGGGAACATGCCCTCTGTAGGAGTATAGACCGAAAAAGAACGGATCCGGAAACCTGCTTGATCCAAAGCATGAACGACACGCGGTCCAACAGCACCTGTCGCCCCGGTAACGAGAACAAATTTATTTTTATCTGACAAATTTACTCTACCTTCCTGATTTGGAATCAAGATTTTCTATTAACTTGTGATACTGATTGGTCACCGTCTCGCGTGCATAATGACGGACAACATGTTCTCGCCCGGACATGCCCATTTTCTGCCAGTCTTGCTGGTTTTGGTACGCTCGCATAATCATTTCAGCTAAAACATCGGCCGATCCCGGCAATACAAAAGCCCCGCACGAAGCCTCGCTCACCAAGCGTGCCAGATCAGAATTCTGGTCTGTGACAGCCAATACAGGTCGTGCACATGCCATTATGCGATACACTTTCGAAGGCACAGCTTCAAACCCTGTCTCAATGGCCTGTGGAACCAAGCATAGATCAGATGCAGCATAAGCCTGCCCCATCAGCGAATATTGCTGATATGGCAAGAAGACAAAATTCCCAAGATTATGCCGCTCGATTCTCTGTCGGAGAGACTCACGGAGGATGCCATCGCCCATCATCAAGAAACAGATGCCCACCTCCTCTCGCAATATTTTGGCGGCATCAATGAAATGCTCCAGCCCTTGAGCCGGTCCCATGTTGCCCGCATAACTAACGACGAATTTGTTATGCAGGTTGTGTTTGCGACTGAAATCATTGTCTTTTGGCAAAGGCGCCAAATCGCTTACATCAACAAAATTTGGGATGACATGAACTTTGTCGTTCGAGACGCCTTTCTTCAAAAGTTGCTCGCGCATGCGCGATGCGATCACAGTCACCACTGCTGCTTTAGAATACACAAATTTTTCTAAGCGGTACAGAAGACCAATGATCGAGCGATTTCGCACCGCCCCAAGTCGAATGGCGATGTCCGGATAGATTTCTTGAACATTGTAAATATATGGCACTCGGTACAACATGCCGAGGAACCAAGCACATAATCCAATTGTCAAAGGCGGAGACGGTGCAATAATAACGGACGGCCGAGGCACGATCGTCAACCCTGCAATGACACTAATGATGTGGAAAAATGCCCACGCCAGAAGTCGCCACAATATATTTTGTCCCTTGGGGGGCATAAAGGTGTGATAAACGGTTATGCCGTGGTATTCGCTCTGGTACAGTATTTTTCCCCATTTTGGTCGCAGGGGCTGATATTTCTCGTTTTCCAAATTCCTATTATAGTGCGGTATGGTCGAAATGACTGTCACTCGATGGCCTTGCTTGCCAAGATCAACGGCAAGTTCGCCCATAATCTGCGCTGTCGATACACTGTCCGGCGGAAAAACAAGAGACAGCAACAATATTTCAGCCATAAATTTCAACCCATTAAATGCGACGCGAAGGTGCCCAGTACTTCAAACCATTTAATGCTTCTGCCAAACCACCCTGTTGATGTAATCCGTGTAGCTCAGGATGATTCGAACGACTTTTTCCGAAACATTGGGAACATCATAATCCCTGACCAACCGAAGAGATCGCTCTGCACCCCGTGGTTGGCCTTCGAGGATGGCGAGGCCCTCCTGAATTCGCGTCCAATTCAAACCGACCATCATCACGGACCCTTCCTCCATTCCCTCTGGTCGCTCATGGGCCTGGCGGATATTGAGGGCGGGGAAATTCAGAATCGACGACTCTTCCGTGATCGTGCCGCTGTCCGAGAGTACGGCGTGGGCGTTCATCTGAAGCTTTATGTAATCGGTCAGTCCAAAGGGCTTGTGCAGTTCCACGAGGGGCGGCAATGCAATACCTTCCTGTTCGATGCGTTTTCGCGTGCGGGGATGGGTGGTCATAATGATGCGCTTGCCGTAAGAGGCGACCAACCCCTGTAACACCTCTATCAGCCCCTTGAAGTTTTGTTCATCATCCACATTCTCTTCCCGGTGGCAGCTCAGGACGAAATAATCCAAAGGATTCAGGCGCAATGTTTCCAGCACGGCGGATTGTTCAATCTTCGGCAGATAGTAATGCAGAACCTCATACATGGGGCTGCCCGTTTTGATCACACGGTCCGGCGGAAACCCCTCGCGCAGGAGGTACTCGCGGCCGATGGCGCTGTAGGGCATGTTTATATCACTGATATGATCCACGATTTTGCGGTTGATCTCCTCCGGCACACGCTGATCGAAACAACGATTTCCCGCCTCCATATGAAAAACTGGTATCTTGCGCCGTTTCGCCGGGTAGGCCGCCAGGCAACTGTTCGTGTCCCCGAGAATCAGAATCGCGTCGGGCTTTTCAGCAGCCAGAACCTCATCTACCTTCGCAATAATGAGGCCGACCGTTTCCGCCGGGGTTTTTCCCGCCGCCTCCAGAAAGTGATCGGGCGCCCGCAACTCCAGATCATCAAAAAAGACTTGGTTCAGTTCATAGTCATAATTCTGGCCTGTATGAACGATCACCTGGGTCATATATGTATCCAGCGCCGCCATCACACGGGACAACCGTATAATTTCAGGGCGTGTGCCAAGAATAGTCATTACTTTGAGTTTATTCATAACTCTAAACTTTTTCAAAATAAGTATCCGGCATATCCGGATTAAACATTTCGCTTGCCCAGAATAGTGTCACCAACACATCCTTGCCTACATTTTCGATGGAATGAGTATACCCCGGCGGAATATCCACCACCTGATAATCTTCACCCCTGACTCGATATTCAATCACCTCTCCAACTCCCGACTCTCCGACTCTCCGACTCTCCGACTGTATATGCCGAAAGCGAATCACAGCTTCACCCTCCAGCACCAAAAATTTTTCAGTTTTTGTATGGTGATAGTGATTGCCCCGTGTGATCCCCGGCTTTGTACGACTGACAAAAATCTGTCCCATGGCCGGCGATTTTATAAATTCTGCAAGACTGCCTCGCTGATCGGTTTTTATATCCAGGCCATACTCGAAGTCTTGATTATTCAGGTAGCTGAGATATGTGCCATACAGAGCTCTTTCAAACGTGTCTCTAAAATCCGGCAGATTCAAACTGGCGCGCATTCCCCGAAACGATTTAATCTTCCCTGATAATTCCCCCAGGCTTATCCGTTTTGAAGGAAGTGGTTGGGCAAACCTGAACCCAGATGATACTGATTCCATCTCAGAGATAAAGGCTTCCACCACATCATCAATGTAGGTCAGGTCTATCTCATAAGCTGGATCAGAGATCTGAATGGGTAGACCGTTGGCAATGTTATGGCAAAATGTTGCAACTACAGAATTATAATCAGGCCGGCACCATTTTCCAAACAGATTTTTAAAACGATATACCACACACTCTGCACCAGTATTTTCTGTAAATCGTTGCAGCACTTCTTCTGCAAGACGTTTGCTGACGCCATAAGGATTATCAAGATCAGCCTGAATTGAAGAAGAGAGCATAATCTTTGGCGCCCGCCCAATGGCCTTCAATTTAACACAAATTTCATCAATAGACCCGGTATTGCAGGTTTCAAACTCATCCGGATTTTTCGGCCTGTTCACGCCTGCAAGATGAATAATGCAATCAGTTTTTCCCAGGGCACTATCCAGATCTTCCGGTCTGTTATTCACATCATGTTCATACAGCTCAACATCCTCACGCTGCCGCAGCACAGCACAAAGATTCCTCCCAACAAATCCCTTAGACCCGGTAACAAGCACCCTCCTCATAATAAACCCTTTTTTAATAAACAGATATTTTTTAGACAGTACTGGGCCGTTTTTTTGCCTGCCCAGTTGAACCGGGTTCACATTTCATTGACTTGTTTAAGTGCAAAATCAACAACCTTTTGGCTTAAATAAATACCCTGAGATTGCATTCGATTTATAGCCTCACGCATCGAAAAATCAAAACCATCTTGCTTTGCACGGATCAGCACCCCAATTGAGCCTGTCAGTTTGAGCCCATTCAATCGAGCGATTCTCCGACCCATAGATTCGTCGATACAAACTGTGTGAATTTTTTCATCCAACGCAAGCTGAATAACAGATGCCTCTCCCAAATCAAGTGCGTTTCCTAAAAATGGAGTGATAGTCAAAGGAGTTGACCGTTTTTCAATAAAGCTTGATTTCCTGAACCCACTTACTCCAAAACCAGAAGTTCCACCCGCTTCAATTTCTTGACAAACCTCAAAAGAAACAAGAACACGTTTATAAAGCAGCTCCAGCAATGACAAATCACCAATGCCGGCTATTAAAGCAAGTAAAGGCCCTGTGTTAATGACAAGTTCTTCTGTTTCAGGCATTTTGCATGTCCGATAAAAGCTCATCTTCTTCAAGGTCAATCATTGTCACGTTAAACCGATGAAGATTGAGTAAGAAATTAACCCTGTTAAGTCCGGCCAATGTTGCCGCCATGCCGGACGACAGCCTTTTCATCTCAAACAACTTTACCGCCATTGCCATTCGGGCTTCTTCCTCAAATGCCTTCTTTGTTGTTTGAAGAATATCCGGCAAATTTTGTGGATATTCAATATTGAGTTGATTGGGCATATCTCACCTCCGATCCATTAAGATTAACCTTAAATCCATAATAGCAAATAAATATGGAAAATGGTATGTAATTAAATCTTCGTGTTCTTCGTGGTAAACCTGACGCCCTAATCATTCGTGCTAATTCGTGAAATTTGTGGCTCAAACATCCACCTTTTCCCCACGCAAAGCCATCTGCACACATTCCAATTTCAACAGCAACTCACACATCTCATCCACATCCTTCTGATCTGTATTATGGGAATTATAATCCAGGTTCAAAGCGACTTCCTTGCGCCCCTCGCTGAAATACTGAGAATAATTCAAATCCCGATTATCCGCCGGCACCCTGAAATATCCTTCCAGATCTTGTGCAACCGCCATCTCTTCCCGCGTCAACAATGTTTCATAAAGCTTTTCTCCATGCCTTGTGCCGATAACGCTAATTGGATTATCTGCTTTTAACAGCTTTTTCAATGCCAGTGCCAGCGTATCAAGGGTGCAGGCAGCAGCCTTCTGCACAAAAGTGTCACCCGGATTTCCGTTTTGAAAGGCATACACCACCAGATCAACCGCATCCTCAATAGTCATCATAAAGCGACTCATGGCAGGATCGGTAATGGTCAACGGCTGTCCATCCTGAATCTGCCTGATGAATAAAGGAATGACCGACCCCCTGCTGGCCATTACATTGCCATAACGTGTAATTGAGATCGTCGTTGCATCACCGGCAACACGGGATTTTGCCACAGCTATTTTTTCCATCATTGCCTTAGAAATCCCCATGGCATTTATAGGATAAACAGCCTTGTCTGTACTCAGTATGATCACCCTTTGGACTTTGGCATCTATTGCCGCGTTAAGAACATTCTCGGTGCCTATGGCATTGGTGCGCAGGGCCTCAATGGGAAAAAACTCACAAGATGGGACTTGCTTCAAAGCAGCAGCATGGAACACAAAATCGACTCCAGACATTGCATCCCGCAGGCTGTTTTTGTCGCGTACATCACCGATATAAAATTTTAATTTTGAGTCAACATATTCTTTGCGCATGTCATCTTGTTTTTTTTCATCACGAGAAAAAATGCGAATTTCTCTAATACCGGTATCAAGAAAAGCCTGTAAAACGGCGTTGCCGAAAGTACCAGTGCCGCCAGTGATGAGAAGTATCCTATCCTTAAACATTCATTTGCTCCCGATCACTACTGCTCATTACGTCAACAGTATGGTAAAAAAGCCTCCGATTTTGCTCAACAACGTTATCATCTTGTGCCACCTGCTTCCCGTATTCACTAGCACATTTGGAGAAATTAGCATACTCAGTTTGAGTCATTCCCACACAATACTGTAGTACATCATGAAATATTCCCGGCACATCCAAAGGCAGATCCCATCCCACACCCTTTACTTCCAAATCCCGCCATGGCGTCTGGTCACTTAGAAGCACAGGGCAACCAGCTAAAAATGCCTCCAGAATCACATGACCGAAATTCTCACCAAGCGTAGGCAGAAAGAAAAGTTCATGTTCCCCCATCACGGCGCCCACCTTGTCATGCGCCACACTGCCGCAATATCGAACTACAATATTTTGCGACACGCTGCTGATAGTCTTCTGACACTCCACCCAATAGTTTTTATCCTCCATCGGCCCGTAAATATTAAACTGAATTTCTCCTTTTAATCCCTTAAGCATCTTCAGGGCACCGTCCAGGTTCTTCTTTCGCGATATGCGGGAGAGAAACACGATATTCAGGCAGCCGGCGGCCTTTTCGCTTCTTGGCGGAAGTTTATCTGCTGAATGAATCACCGGCGGAAGATCTGGGGAAACCGCCACAGTCGCACCCCTTCCGAACCAGCGCCGGATATCAGCCTCCTCATGCTCGCTTGACGCCTGCCAGATAATGCCGCGATACAGCCCGAATGCCTTTGCCACCCATAGATACACCCGTTTCTTCAGACTTTTCAAACCAAGAGCGCCGGGAGAAAACTCCCCACGCGGGGCAAGAATTAAAGGCTTAGCAGGGATCAGCCGCAACCTTCTTAACAGCAACGGCTTGATGGTAAAATGGGGGGAAAAAAAACTGTTCAGGTAGATAACATCACATTCCGTGGAATAAATAACCTTTTTAAATTCCTTCAATGACCGCATCTTCGGGGACATATAAAAGACATCCGCCTTGCCAACCTTGTTCCAACCGTCGATCCTGAATCCAGGATAAGATTTCGTATCTCCAAAATCACGATCTGCCGTAATTATTTTAAACTGAAACTCATCCCCCAGCTTGTCCACCATATTGGCCAGGGTACGAATCGGCCCGCCGGCTTTGTAGCCGGGGAGGTAGTAGCCAACAGAGGTAAGGATTTTAAGCTTTGTCTTTTCCACGATATCAGTCAACCTTTCGTTCATCGGATTCAAACAAACTGTTAATAAACTTGACCACCCGGAGACTCTGAACATCCCAGGTTTTATTTCTTATCATGTACTCTTGAGCCTTAACAGCTTTATCTGCACGGATATCTGAAGCAAGTGATGCAACATATTTAACCATATTAGCTAAATCGACAGGACTCTCCTCCTTTAACAGAAATGCGAAATCAGAGAATTCTTCACTAACATGCCCCGGACAGGTCGATATTACCGGCACACCAGAAGTCAAACATTCCATTATTTTCGATGGAAAAAAATATCTGGTATTAATTGCTTTGGTAAGGCGCATATTCACGAGAACGTCTGCTGAATCGTAGAGTTTTAGAACTTCATTAAAGGAAATAAAGCCGTGAAAATTAATACGTTCGTCCCTGTTTGCTGCCTGCCGAACCATATTTTCTAATGGCCCCGCTCCCGCAATCTCAAGCCGGTATTTATCTCCCTTCAACAAAGAAAAAGCCTCCAAAATAACTGAGATACCATTTGCTTCGTCTAATCCCCCAGCAACCACAAGGGTAAAGGGATACTTAGCGTTGGCACTTCTCGTTTTCCTAGTAACATTAGTAAATCGTTGCACCAGTTCATCCTTGATCCCACCTTCTACCCGAATAAAGGGAATCTTCGGAGCAAAATCATTACTGATTGAATCAGTAATTACAACAAGGCCATCAAATAATGGCAATAATTTTTTATGAAACCAATAATCCAACTTGTAAAAGAATGTTGATGGAACTGTCTCTCCCGGCACATTAATGTCATAAATCATCGCCACTGCTTTTGAGCGTGTGATCCAGGCTCCCAACAGAGTGAAAGCAGCAGAAGGAACAGTAATGTTGAATGTATAAACTACGCGGTGCGGGGTATGCCTCATTCGCCACCCCCAGCGAAGTATGTACCACAACGCAGAAAAACCAATTGCCACCTGCTTGATTGGAGTTATGTTAATAAAGGGAAGAAAATCAAGAAGAATACTGTGCTTGGCAGTTGCACACGATTCCCGAACCAGGATTTTGCGTGACCTCGGGAAGGAAGGCATAGGACGTACCGAAAGTACTGTAGAAGGTGTCAATCCTGCATTTATTAGGCCGAGGAGGAGGGATAGCTGGCACATATTACCTGCCCGACTAAAGGCAAGCGACTGGAAAGCTGGCTCATCTGGCACGATGCTGCCAATGTAACACAGAGAAATTTTAGAATTTACAATCTTAATATCCTTGTGAAGCACAATTTATCTCCATACTCATGTGTAATAGCAATCAATTTTTCAAAATACATTCAAATCTGTGACAAGGCACTACGTATTCGTATGTGGCTGTAATGATTTAATAACCAGGGGTAAAAACAAGAACCATATCGTAAAAATATTTGCAAATAATAGCGTATTAATAAATCCTAATGAAATGAAATATAACCAATACACGTTAACAAACGGCCTGAAATTCTTCGGAACTCTGTTTTTACAGTATTTATACGCATTAAACAAAAAAAGAAAAAAAAGAATCGAAAACAGACCAAATTGTGACAATAAATCAAGCCAGGCTGAATGTCCCCCCGCACTATATGCGTTACTATCAATTACACCAATCAATATATTGTTTGCAAAAGCATCCATTGACTGTGAATAGAGATTTAGTCGGGCATTTAAGTCTGTCCCTGACATATTAATACCCGAGAAAAAATAGGCTATTTCCTTAAACCGCATAGAGACCTCATAGGAGATACCCTTAATATCTGCCAATTGATAAAATATTAGTGCAAACATGTTCTGAAATATTAAAATCGTTATAACCCCAATTAAAGCTATCGCTACGAATGTATATTTATTGCTATACTTGAGGATAAATAGTAAAGTGAGAAAAATAGCTGTAAACAGAACAGCTATAGTATAAGATGCTTGAATCAATAAAGCAGTAAAAGCAAAAATTAATAAAAATATTAATAATTTCCTTTTGCGGTAATTCAAAAACAGGAAACCTAATAAGAGAATAATCGATACCAATGCATAGAAATATCCATAGTTAGCTACTCCATAAAATGCATCCGAGCCCAATAGTCTCTCTCTGGTCTCTATTCCTGTTGATAGATATCTTACCAGCATTGGATTGATTTGCAGTTTAAAATATGTGTTTATCCCTACAGCAATACAGTCCAGAATTAAAAATGCACATAAAAACTTCTGAAATTTTTTATGTTTATCATTAAAATAGTATAGAAAAATAGAATAAACCATTATCAAATAAGCCATGCTTTTGGCATAAAACACCAAATCTGAATTAACAAACAAGAATAAAAATATTATATAAAAATAGAATAAGAATAAGGGCCAAAATTGAACAACAAACGTATTTAGAAATCTTTTATTGCTAATTAGAGCCAAGCCAAGCCAGGCAAAATAAAATCCGTATCTTATGTAGTTAGGTACATAAGGCATGGCATACGTAAAAAAGCCATAATTCATCCAGGCAATCACTATAAGAGCAAGTGCCTTATGCATAAGCTTGAAAATGTCCAACTCTGCATTATGAGGAAGTACTTTCTCGTATACAATATTTGGATAAAGCAACTTTTTTTCTGTAATGATTAAATTAGACAAAATGAGTTTCCATTTTTAGATATCTACCAACCCCCCATTCTTCACTTGTCTCCATCAAGATTGCATTGACAAGCTGCAACAGTGAAACTTCGTTTGGGAACAAAGTGGCAACTCTTGTTCTGCGAAGAATTTTTCTGTTCAGGCACTCAACCATAGTTAAATATCGCAACCGTAAGTAAATGTTTTCCCCATGATTTGTTGATAAATTTCATCCTGCCTTTGAACAACACCCTCAGGATCATGGCGCTTCATCCCCGCCGATCTGGCTTGCACCGACAAACGCCGACCCAGTTCGTGTTCTCTGAAAATACGGCCTATCTGATGAGCACACATCACTGCATCTCCAGAAGGAAAGAATAGAGCTGTTTTTTGATCTTCAGCAATCCATGATGTCCCTCCATTGTATGATGTGACACAAGGCACACCCAAATACATAGGCTCTGCCAAGGCTAAGCAATAACTTTCTACAAAACTACAAACCACGTTTACAGCACAAAGCTGGAGTTCGTGAATCATCTGATCAGCATCCAAAGGGCCCAGCCAGTCAACGCTTTCCGTCACTTTCAACTCCATGCAAAGATGATTGAGCCAACGCACGTAGCCTTCCTGTCGAAGCCCCTTGCGCTGAAAGACACCAGCAACCCGCAAACGCGCTTGTGGAAACTCCCGCTTAAGTTCAGCAAGCGCCCTCAACGCCACATGGATGCCCTTATAAGGAATTGGCCCGGAGGATGAACAAAAAATGTGCTGGGAGGTACCCTGCGTAGCCCGCTCAATCTCAAAGTCAGACCATGGTTGTGCTGCATAAAATTGCTGGCGCAGGGCTAAATCTACAAAAAACTGTTGCGCCTGAGGTTGGATCGCACTAACTTGAGCAGACATCCATTCGGATTGTACATCGATAAAATGATGCCCTCGAATGATTTCCTCTTCAAACCGACCCCATCGGGCAAAATCGTTTTTATAAGAAATCATAACTTTGCGTTTCAGCACCTCTTTAATACCAATACACTGGAATAGTTCCTTCACAGTTAGATCTGCTGTGAAAAGCTTTGCACAGGCCTTTTTCATCCCCTGCATTTCGAGCAAGGCAGGCACACTGATGTATCCTCGGGCCGTCAGGAGGCCCCAGTAAGATTCAACGCCCCAAACATGAACAATGTCCGGCCGAAACCACTTACAAGCCTTAACTATCTTCTCAACCGAACTCTTTTTTGGCAGACCATCTCGACCCAACCGCGCCCGAACCGGCACCAGCCACTGTGGCACGCTGTGATAATCTTGCCGCGTAAATTGCGATACATCCGCAAACGCGATTACAGCCAACTCCAATGATCCCATCGCCAACAAACCCTCCGCCATGGATTGAATCCAGGTACCCGTGCTGGTAATTTTGGATTCAATGAGAGGGCAATTAGACAACCAAAGAACCTTCATAACAACTCATATTTCACAAGCTTAACTATTTTATCTCTTAATCTTTTTACTTCTTTTTTCACACCAATTACCTCTAAAATATTTCCAATATAGCGTCTGATTCGATAGACAAGATATGAGTAAGGAAAATGCTCTTTGTACACCATCATTTTATCTTTTTGAAATATTACATCTTTATTGTTTGCGCTAAAGCCACCAATATCATTGAAAATCGCAACAACTTTTGAAATATATTTAAAATCATACTCAGGATCTCTAAAACACAAAATATTTAAATAGTAGTCTGCATATATTTTGTATTTCGTTTGGAATAAGTACTTCTTAAAAACTATTTTTGGATAAAATATTGCTTGATGGCATATATTCTGGAATATTAACTTATAATTATTGTATTTACCTCCATATATCTTATTCCTCCCACGTAAAAGCACATCTCCATAATAAACGGTCTTTCTGTCAATGAAATTTCCTGTTATTTCATGTAAAACATTTAGAAGAACATCGTCACTTCCCAAAAAGTAAATCCATTCTCCAGTTACAAAACCAACCCCCTTATTCATCGCATCATAAATTCCCTCATCCGGCTCGCTTATCCAGTATGCAATCTGATCATCATACTTTCTAATAATATTTAGTGTTCCATCAGTAGAGGCTCCATCTATAATGATGTACTCGATATTTTTATACGTTTGATTCAGAACACTTTGTATAGTCTGCTCCAGGTATTTCTCACCATTGCGCACAACTGTGATGATGCTGACTAAAGGCTTTCCGGATTCCGATTTTTTATGGAATGCGCCACGAGTGCGTAACCCGCCTTCTATTTTTTGATTGCTCAAACTTTCTATTTCCATATTTTTATCAACTCTAAGTGTACGTTTTGATGGTTTGATGGTTTGATGGTTTGATGCCTGGTGCCGATTTAGGGGTTCTCTCACAGAGTACACAGAGAAAAACAAATTGGTTTATAGTTCACCGCAGAGCTTTCTATATTGCTGGTGACCTTATTCCCTTTTCCCCATCAACACAACCAGCTCGTGTTTCGGCAATAGCTCGCGAAGTATGTAATGCCGGTGGAGGCTGGCCGCTTGATAGAAGTGGTACACCTCGCTTGCGGTTGCTTCCTCCGGTTTGTCCAGGGCCAGGAAATGGTCTCTTCGTTTAATATATACGAGAAGCCCGCGGCTCCTTGAACAAAGGATTGAATGTGACCTTTCTGGCCGCATCAATCCTTATTGGTTAACTTTTTCCTTTGATGAGTATTATCATGGGATACTGAAAGTGTTTTACAAAAAAATCAGGAAATCGCTCCTCAAGATTGAACAACACATCAAACATCTTTCTACCTATTTTGTTATTCGGTATTAACCTTTTCTGCTTACCTGAGTCAAACGAACGCCAAGGCAAGATCTTTACACTAGCAATGTCACTAAATCTGTTCCACCATTCAATAGGATGTGCATAGAAGTATAAGCTCCGGTCTTCTTCCTGTTTCCTTTTTTTCTCAGGCTTTTTCAGAATACTCTTTACTCTCCTTAGCAAGCGGAAAGAAAGGAATGTATTTGGATTACTATACACAATAATTACTGGTTTTCCTGGCTTAGTAACATAGATCAATTTGCGTATTGCTTCTTCTTGTTTGTTTTTATCGATATGATAGATGGTATGGAGACTAACAGCGCAATCAAAGAAATTTTCCTCCATGGGAATATTGAAAAAGCTGCCATGCAAAAACACGCCATGATCCCCAATTCTATTTTTTGCCTTCTCTAACGCACCTGAAGATAAGTCAACACAATACCTCTTCTTGAAATTCTTTGAATACTCCAAATACTCTTTATACTGTATAGGGCCAGAGGCCATATCGAGTATATTCACGCCCTTATCAGGAATGTGCCTTAAAACTCTCAGTCTGCATTTGCTAACATACCCCTTTGCATGTTCTCTTAAATCCTCGAATCTTTTTGCATCTTCGGTGATTTCCCCTTCTTCTTCCCAACCCACTGTATTATAGAATTTCGAGACTCTCTCTTCAGCATTGTCTATCATGGTATTAACTTCTCCTATTCGAGGTATAAAGCGGATTTACGCGGATTAACACGGATCTTTTTTATAAAAACTAAGGACAGGGCTGTGTTTTTTTGTATTTAACCCTATCTGCGTCCATCTGCGTGCATCTGTGGCTGAATTTATTCTTTGTGTGAATCTGCGGCTAAACAGTAGTCCAGTTTTTATTTATGAGCGAACCCCCATGAAAATGACAGCCCGAATTCCTCCGCTCCACCTATCCGAACCCCTGCAAGAAAGCCAGAGCGCACCATTTTTTCATGCCCGCCCTGGTCATCAAATCGCTGTAAAACTTTATGTCCACCCGCTTTCTCTCGATATCATTTCCCGGCTCCCCATAACCGTAGCAAAGATCGTGGGGCAAACAGCACTTGTACGTGATGTCCTTCCAATCACAGCCCGTGAAAAAACCTATTACTTCATCCGGCAGGCCCGAGCATCCGTCGAACTTCCAATCCTTATACCTTTCCGGATCGGATTCAATGCGTTCAATTAGATAATCCAGGCCGAAATACCGGCATAATTCCAGGGCTTCTTTTATGGTTATTATATCGCCGATCTCAGGTAACTTCATCTTTGAATATCTCCTTGTGCTTCCTCTTCCTGCCGCCAAAAATGTCAAAAGCATTTTCAGATATCGCAATAGCTCCGACAATGATGCCTGTTATTGTCCCGACGATAGCCAGTTCTGTCATTGGAATAAACTGGGAAATTCCAGTGTAACAACGAACGAAACAGGCGTGCCGTCAGGAAATGGTGGAACCTCGTTGCCTCTGACAATCCCCAAAAAACAAATGCCATTTTTTTGTGCAGCCTCATAATCGGACATGGCATCACCTAGAAACAAGCAATTTTGAGGATTGTAATTTTTTCTATTTATGATTTCCTGGCAAATTTCCCATTTCTTTCTCGGAGAACCATGAACTTCTTTAAAATATTCCTTCAAGTCTTTTTTCTCCACTATTAGATTTATTTCCTCATACGGTGTGGCTGAAACAATATAACAGGGAATTTCTTTTTCTTTAAGGTTCTCTAAACTTTCTTTCGCCCCGGGCATGAATGGCGAAGCCAGGATTTCATCCACTACAAGATTTGAAAATTGTTTTGAAAGGCCTTTGATTATTTCTTCATCGACAGGTTTATTTAAAATTTTCTCATAGAAATATCTGAATTTATCAAACCGTGATACGCCGCCGTTATTAAGATGATATTCAACAACCTTTTTTTCTACCTCCGGCCCATATTCCCGAAACATTTTTGCAAAGGCTCTTGTCTTCACATCAACCGAATCGAGTATGACCCCATCAAAATCAAAAAAAACAGCTTCCCAGTTCATAAATATCACCTTACTTAACAATATTGACAAAACACGGTGCATGGTGCGCCGTCAGCATCCTCTACCAGCAGAGGAGATACGATAATCTGTTTTAATTTTACGTTATTATCAATTGCGGATAAGTCCATGTCCTCAAGCAAAAGAATGGGGTTGGGATGATCAAGAAACGCCTTGTGTGCCTCATGCCCTGTTTCTCTATGGGCAAAAGATGATAAGGAAATCGTATCAAAGCCAAACACTCTGAGGTGTGGAAAACGCTTGCGCAGAAAAGCAGCCATGTCCGGGGCAAAGCCGGGGTTGTTTTTCCAGTAGATATCTTTCTCTCGCAAATGACAAAAGCCTGTTTTAATGGCAAGCATATCTACATTATCAGGCACAGTGTCCATGCCCACGGCTTCCGGTTCTATAATAACCCCAGGTTCAACAGTGGAAATATCAAGAATAAAAGGGGAATGAAAAATCCAGAACTCCGGATTGTAGTCTACCGATGTTTTTCCGGCCTGCACAAAATGTCTCGGAAAATCAATATGTGTACCCAGGTGGTTGGATAAACTCCAGTATTGAGTGTTGCATGAATCTCCCTTTTCTATGCTTTTCTCGTGGTAAATCTTTATAGACTCTCCACCGCCGTAAGCCGGTGTTTTTCGACTCAATGGATAAGAAAGATAAATCCATTTATTCATTATTTTTGCCATTCACAAAAAGCCCCATTTCTTTATGCTTCTTAATATGTACTTTTTCGTAAACTTCTGCCATACACTGAAGCAGTCCCTGCCCCATATCGATATGAGGGTTATTGACCATCTTCCTGCCGAGTTTGGGACTGAAATTGTAAGGGGTGATTTTATAATGAGCTTTCCTTTCAGAAGGCAAAACCTCAATTTCTATTTTGGTTCCAAGCATTTCCCTGATCATTTCCAGAAGATCAATATATCGCATCTTTTCTGCGCCGGTGAGAATGATGTGCTGATTTTCGAACTCCGGTTGCAAGATTGCCACACTAATCTGCGCTGCATCCTGTACATGTATAAATTCCCGCACCTCTTCACCGGTTCCTCGATAAACTATCTTGCCATCCTGAACAGCCTGTTTGATTAAACGATAAATACTGTTTCGATCATCGGCACGCTGGCCATAAAGAGACCCGTATCGAAGACAGGTGTATTTAAGGTCATAGAGTTTGCTAAAATTTTCAATAAATGTCTCGCAGGCCTGTTTGCTTGCGGCATAAAAAGAACCGGAATCACTATAAACATACGAAGAGCTTGCAAAGACAAACCTTTTTATGTCAACCTTACGGCATGCCTCCAAAAGCTGCACTGTGCCCAGGATGTTATACTTGGCAGTGTCCACCGGTCGGGAAGCACATTCGTCAATATCGGCAATTCCTGCAAAATGGTAAACAACATCCTGGCCTTTTACAATTTTATCCAAGCATTCCTGATCCAGAATGTCCCCCACTATCATCTTTTGATCCTGGCGCAGATATGGAGACTTGCGAATATCAAATATAGTGACCTCATAACCAGCATTACTGAGGGCATCAGCAATATGACTGCCAAGAAAGCCCGAACCGCCTGTTACCAATATTTTCATTTTATGCAACCTACCTTTTTAAGCTCTCGAAGCAAATTTTCAACAGCCTGCTTTTCCATCATAACCCGTCCTTCCTGCGCATACGAGCCGATATGGGCAGTCAAGAGAACATTATCCAAATCCTTCAGTTTTCCCGTATATGGTTCTTGCTCAAAACAATCCAAAGCAGCACCGCCAAGATGGCCAGAGCAAAGCGCATTATACAAGGCATCTTCATCAACCAGACCGCCCCGGGCTGCATTAATAAGCAGGGCACCCTTTTTCATGCCCTGGATTCTTTTAGCGTTGATGAAATGATGATTTTCCTTATTATAAGGAATGTGCAAAGACATGATGTCAGCATCAGACAATATTTTTCCCAAACTAACCAGGGAGAACTTATCACTTTTGTTTATAAAAGGATCATGCCCAAGGATTATGCATCCAAAGGAAGAAAGCAATCCGGCCAGACAAGAGCCTATTCGCCCGCAACCGATAAGCCCTACTGTTTTGCCTTGCAACAAATTCCCCATGGGACGTACCCATTCACCTCGTCGTATGCTTGCATCTGAAATATGAATACGACGAAGCAGAGAAAGGATCATTCCCAAGGTCAACTCCGCAACGGGTATGGTCGGGGCATCCGGCGTATTAGTGACAGCAATGCCCAAATCTTTGGCCGCTTGCAGATCAACAGAATCCATTCCAATTCCGGCTCGTGAGATAACTTTAAGGTTTTTAGCCTTTTCCAGCACCTTGCGGGTCAAAGGTTCAACTCCGGCAATCATACCAACCGGCTGATGTTGTTCAATAAGATCAGAAACTTCGGATTCTGTGAGCTTGCGGGCATAGGAATTTAATTTATAGCTAAGTCCGTTTTCCGATAGAATTTGAAGTAAACTTGAATCCTGTTTACCAAAAGACGAAGTTGTTATAAGTATTTCTGTCATTTAAAAATCCCTACTGGTATATATTTCGGGTCCCACTTCCCCCAGGGCATTCCGTATCTACCAGATTTAAAATAGAATTTGGCAAGATTTTCCTTCAAGTAACTGTTGTTTCGATACTTTTGCAGTATCTCTATAGGGTTTTGCTCTCCCTTCGGAATTGCTCCAAATGTGTCTCCGATGTCATTAGAAGAAAAACAGTTGCCCTGCGATGGTTCATGAAACCATGTTTCTGATTTTTCCGTCCCGGATGTAGTAACAGCCCAACACGCATTCGGCTTAACTACTCTTTTAATTTCCTTAAATGCTGTTTTTAAATCCTCTGAAGGAATATGCTCTATTGCAGATAGCGAAACCACAGCATCAAAAGTATTGTCCGCTACTTCCGGTAAGTTGCATAGATTTCCTTTAAGCCATTTAATATGTCCAGTTCTGGTGGTTGCCAATTTATTAACTCTTCGCCACTGTTCATGCTTCTCTATATATCGTTTAGCTGACCACCATTTATATGGTATTGACTGCTTAATCATATTTTTTATAGCCGTTTTTAAATATTGTGCTTTTGCTTTATTGGATTCATCAAGAAATGTTTTATAACTTGTGTTTCTAAAACTCGGCGACACTTCATATGTGCATTGATAGCGTTTTTGATAAGCAACTCCTGGATTATTAAGATTTAAATCAATGTTTGTCACATTAAATCCCAATTCTGCCATTAAAAACTGAACAGGACCTCCCCCCCCCACCTGCATCCAGAATCTTAAAATCACGCGGCCAGTCTTTTATTTGGGAATAAATCCACGTGATGTCTGTAATATAATGCCATCCGATTTGCGTGCGCTCCGTCATTTTGAGAAACGATTCCACAAATTGAAAATCTGCCGAGTTGATCTGAAGATCAGGGTCAATAAATTCGTATTGAAGCATAGTTAATGTGCCTCTGAAACAATATTACTGTAAGAATTTGCGGATATTCTTTAGAGAATCTCTGCAATTTTGGCCCAAAAACAAAATATCTAAACTATGAGCAATAAATTTATAACCTTCCCTAACTTTTTCCTGAAATGCTTCTACTTCAGGCGGGATCACATGAAAACCGGATAGAGCATTCATCTTTGCTGAAACTTGTTTCACCCTGGCAAGGGCAGATATAACTTCAGGATGATCAAACTGACCGGGAACTCCCAGAGAACCCGAAAGGTCATAAGGCCCAATGATAAATCCATCTACACCTTCCACACTGAGAATATCCTCAAGGTTTTCCATGGCCTTGATGTGCTCAACCTGGACGATAACAATACTTTCCCGCTCATTCCATTTTTTATAGCCTTCAAAATCAGCGCCATATTTTTGCGCCCTGGCAAGTCCCACACCACGAAAACCCTTTGGCGGATATTGCACGGAAGCAACCGCCTTTCCCGCATCATCCTTAGAATTTACCATCGGCACAATAACCCCATGTGCGCCGGCATCCATTACTCTCTTGATCAGATTGGGATCGTTTTCACCAACACGGACTAACGGCGCAACACCACAGAGGTCAATAACACGTATCAAATTCTGAGCAATATCGAGAGTTATTGCGCTATGTTCCATGTCTACAGTAAGCCAATCGTAACCAGCTCTGGCCATAATCTCGGCCACTGCAGTATGCCCTATTGTAATCCATGAGCCGATGGTAAGTTCACGATTTTTTAATTTGTCTTTAAGAGTCATCTATATTCACCTATATTTGTTTGAAGAAACTCGCTAAGTGGCTGACGAGTGAAAACTTCTAATTTTCCACCCTCGGTACAATTTATAATTTTTCTGCCATTTCTCTCAAAAGTATCTCTGGCTACCTCATAATGTAACTCTGATGCAGTTATATCCGGTAATTGCCACTTTACACCACCCGCAAAATAATTGGGGTCAAAATGGTTCGGGTCTTCCCTCCCCGCTATAACGGTCTTGTTTGCCGGACCTTTCGTGGCAAACGTATGATCGCAGCCTACCAGCGCAACTTCTTTAAATCCCATATGAAATGCAAGCTGCATGGCAACATAGGTTACAGTATGCCCCTGATTGATTGAGACTGAACAATCTTTTGCAAAGCTTCCAGACAGTCCAGCAGAATGTACAAAATGAACATTCCTATTAAATCTAACCCACTTTCTTCCATTAGAATCAAGAAAAAGCGGAATATTGGTTGTATTATAAAACTCGGCATTCTGCTCTATAACATGGGGGTTGACAGCAACAATGACCGAAGGCCGAAAATCACTTCTTTTAAACAACAGGTTGATCTTATTTAATCCAAATGTAAACACCCCACTCGCCGAAAGTTCTTCAAAATTTACCTGGTTGAGACTTGGGCCATTGCACAAGATCACAGCTTTCTGCCCTAAAAATCTGTCCTTCCATGCCTTGATTCTTTTTCTTGATACCCATGAATATGGATGTATGTCCCATAGCATTCTAGATAGTATCATACCTGCAGCTCTGCGATATGGATTGATAGTAGCTTTGAGTTCCAGATCTTTCTCGTTATTCATTTAATTACTCGCCTCATATACAAAATTTCCGCTATTTCCCAATCTTCCGGCTCATCAATATCTATAGCCTCAAGCTTGCCTATTTCAAACATTTTAGGCCTTCGACCAATGCGGGAGCCGGCTGCATTAGTAAAAGACTTTTTAGAAAATATATAGAAATTAGAGTTTTCTTCATATACTGGCGACAAATCCTGCGTGCGAAGCAATTCAATTGGATTATGATTGATTGGAGAGCTATCCTTCCAATAAAGCCGTGTTTGCAATCTTGTTACAGAAAACAGGCTATCAAATTCATTTAAATTTTTGAAATATGTCTCAATAGCAAAATCAATGGTCTCGGTGCGCAGCAATGGGTTTGTGCTGTGTGTTTGTAAAAAATGTTCACTATCTATTTTGCTTAAGTCATACGCAATAATATCATTCATAGAAACAAAGTCACCCTGTAATTCCCCTGGCCTATCAATGATCACAACTCTTTCAAAGTTTTTGATCGCATCTTCTTTGATAATATCACTGTCTGTATTTATAATTACTTTATCAATGTATTTAGATTTAAATAAACTTGATAGAACAGCATGATAAAGTGGTCGCCCGCAAAAGTTCTTAATATTTTTGTTGGGCATTCGCTCAGAATGGGCCTTCATGGGTTGTAGGGCAGTGATTTTCATTTATTATATCTCTCCTGTTAATTTTTCTATAAAAAATCTTATCTTTCTTTTTAATCTATTATACACTGAATTAGCTGGGTTTTTGCTTTGATAAAAAGCCAAATTAGCTTCCAACTCTGTTAAATATGATAAGATTTCTTTATAATTAACATTTTTTACCTGAGTTGAAGGAGTTTTGTTTATGTGTCTATTCATTCTAAAAATTGACTCTATCTTTTCATTGCCTTGGACAAGTTCAAATCCACAATAATTCAATGTTGCCCTTAATGATGATAATGAAAAGTTGAAAGTATGTGCATGAGTTAAATATTTTAAAAAATCACAATCATAAACATATTGTGTTTTAAGATTCATAATACCTGGAACTTCTATATAAAGCAGCGTATTTTCATGCGATATTTTTTTAAATAGATTAAGTGTACCAGTTGGATTTGTTAAATGCTCAAAAATATGGGATAGTATAATTAAATCAAATTTATCAATAGTTTTTGAGACATACTCTTCAATTGAGTCCGTAGTAATTTTCAGTCCTTTTTTATTGCCATATTGCACATAGTCTGCATTATATTCGGTACCGCAACAATCTGCTTTTATACCGTATTTTTTTGCTACCTTTGCAAACTCCAACAAATTAGTTCCACACCCTGCACCCATTTCAAAAATTTTAATATAAGACGAGTTCAAATACTCCTTCGCAAAATTAAATATCTTTAAGCCCTGTCCTTTGGAAAACAAACTTTTTATAGGCTTATTAGTTCCAAAATGTAAAGGATGGTAATACTTATTGTAATAAAATGGCAATGAATTTTCACAAATATAGGGACTTGTGAATACAAGTCCACAATTTTTGCAAATGTAAGATGAGAAATCTAGGCCAAATCTATCTATTGAGGCAATTCTGATTTTGTTATGGCTACTGCACAAACAAACATCCCTTTTGCATAAAAAAATATCGCCATTTTTAATTGCTACCTGCAAATCTAGTTCTGTAGTTAGCTGAAGGTTGTTCATTTTCCAAGGCGTCTTTGCAGTAGCTAATAATCTTTCTAACATAGGTCAGCTTTTATACCAACTTATAAAAAAATATACCTCCAATATAACTTATTAAAACACCTGCCGGAACAATAACATTACCTTTTTCAAAGGTTATAAAACCCAATTTGAATGTGCTATAAGAATGTTTGGCTGAATACCAAGAATAAAAACCTAAATAAGCTATCAAAAGACCTAATGGAAAGGCGTACACATCGATAAACTTAAAAAGCACAAGTGAAACAATTAGATAAATTAAACCTGCAATTCCATTAGCTAAATGCCAAATAATATGATTTGTAATACTATATAGTTGTAAATGCATTGCTCCATAGCGTTCTATAAAAAAAGCCAATCCCATCAATGACCAAAGTAAATTAGTTGGAAAATCAGCATTGCTTCCAATAAACCTAAGAATCGGATTCCCAGCAATCCCTAATCCGATAAACCCAACAACATAGCACCAATAAGAAAACCTCATCCCCCTTTTAGCTAGAGACACTAATTCATCTTTTCTGCCTTCAGCATAAAGTCTGGAAAATACTGGTAGCTTACTATAAAAAGGCGCCTGAGAAAACTGGCTGACGGTTTGGATTAAACGCAAAGCCAGAAGATATGAGGCAACGCTGGTTGCAGCACCAACCTGCGCATACAGGATACCGCTTGCTTGTATCAGCCCATAAGTCATAAAATGACCCACTCCACTGCGCCAGGCACTGGGCCATACCGCATCAAAAACTTTTTTATTCTGCTTCCTTTTAGAAAAATTCTTGAAATGGCCATCTTCTACAACACGAGATAGCCAGCAATTGCGAAGTATATTAAGTAACTGCCAACCCTGATGAGCAATAACTAAGCCCAATAATTTGCCGCCTAAAATTAATACCAAAAAACTTGTAACAATAGCCCCTAAAGAGGTTATTGCCTCCCATCGTCGAAGAAGCGCAATATAATTTGTGCCCTGGAGATAAGCGCTATATATATTACCTCTTAAGCTAACTGTTGAAACCACAAGGATTACCCCCCAAGCAGTCCATGCTGATAAAGTATTCTGCACATGGGAAATAGGTTTAACTAACGCTAATGTTCCAAAAACAATTAACAACATGGGCCAAAGGAGGCCAAGGCGAGAATAGATAACTCGCATCTCAGAACAAATCAGTTCAAGAGTTTCCCAGTTCGCTTGCCCATTGTTCTGATCCTTGGGGCTCTTGAGATCATCAACTTTAGCACCTCCCATAGCATATGCGATTACCCTGCTAAAAGTTGGAGAAAATCCGACATCCACTAGCATCTGGAAGCTAATAATCGTCATAAAAAGATACCAGAGAGCTATTTCTTCGGTACTGAGCCGCGTAAGGATAAGCGGAAGAACTACAACCAAACTTAGAGATCTTGTTAAAAAACTCCCCCATGTCATGATTGTAGGAGAATCCCAGACTCGAAAAAAAAGTTTTCTCATATTAATTGCGTCTCTCAGTTTTATCCTTGCCTTATCTCTCTGCTATAAGGAATGAACCAATTTAAGAGGAGTAAAAAAAAGGGTAGGAGTGGAGTAGGGTCACATCTTAAATATTAATTATTTGGTGAGGAATAGGGGACGTTCTTCACATTTTTACTTTGGAAGTATAATGGGGTCACATCTTAACATTAGACAATATTTGTTCAATCTGCTGGATGGGGGACGTTGCTACTTAACTGCATTGCTTTAATACCTCCCACACTCCTTCGTAACTGTCAAGCAGTTTCCTGCCTTTTTCCGCACACCTTCCCGCTGTTACAGGATGCATCTTTAAAGTATCGGCAATTTCGTTGAATTTATAGCCCATGTTTTTTACAGCAATAAAACAAATCAAATTCCGCGCATGACAATTGATCTGTTTTCGATTACCAAACAAAACTTCATCTTTTTCAGTCTTAAGGAACTTTGAAATCCTGCCAACCAATTCCGCGGAAGGAAAAGGGGGACGGGGTTGAAATTGCGCGTTTCTCTTTCCTTTTAACCAAGGCCCATCCTATTTTTCCTTTAACGCCAATACAATTTCCTCTATTAATCTCAATGAAAATCGGATCCCATTTTCTCTCATTTCCAAAGCCATTTTTTTAAAAGAGGTAAGCACGAATGGGGGACGTTCATCAATATATCAGTTGATCATATTCAAAAATTCAATTCCAATTCCTTTGCCTGGAGCGAGGCGAGGGGTCAGGTCTCAACATCTTTCACCGCCCAGTACAACCTCCAGCCTGCTTATGCTTATCATCATCTTCAATTGCTGATCTTCTCCGGCTTTTAATTCCAACCTCCGGCTTGCCTGCGATACCGCCGCATTCCTTATCCCGAAACGTTCTACAATTTCCTTGAGCTTTGCTCCGCTATACTTCCGGCAAAAAAAGATGCTCACCTTTCTTGTCAAATCTCCATTTTCACCAAGTTCCATTTTGACTGCACTTACGATCTCATCCATTGAAGGCCAGAATGTCAGCTTCTTCACAGCAAGAGGGGGAACAGCGCCCATTTTCCCCAATAAGGGATCACTCACCAAAAGGGTCATAAATTTCCAATTCTTCGATGCTCCGAAAGTCTTCTTTATTTCTTGTTGCAAGCTTCAATGAGTACACAAGAGCAGTTGCGGCGATGACAGCGTCAGCAAGTTTTATTGATGACTTCCTTCTCAGTTCAACTGCTTTTGTGGCAACCGACTCATCAAGAGGCACTATATGAGCCAGCTCAATGAGCTGCTTGCATTTCTCAAACCCTTCCTCAGTATGCCTATTCCATCCCAGAAATTCGATCTCTGTGATAATGGATATATTGAACGAATCCTCTCGAATAGCCTTTTCGATAAATGATACACATTCAGCGACGCCAGCGGTATGATATATCAGGAGGTTTGTATCAATAAGAAACTCAGACATTCCGATCCCATTCTGAACGTAAGGTACGGGCTTCTTCATCAGCCTTTATCCCCTTGTAGATACCCGCAGTCTCTTTCAGCAAAGAAAGGGCTCGCTCTGTTTCGATTGATGCATCACTGGTATCATAGACAAGGTGAACCTTGAGTTTTCCGGAAGGAAGTTTATGGTCGCTATAGGTTATGCGACCATTTTCAATGATTGCCTCTGCTATTCTATGTCCCATAATACACCTCCTCTTTCATTTTTCATCTTTATGTTCTTCGGGGTCGCGCGAATGGGGGAAGACCTTTGCACAACTCCCTGAAAATTGTTTTTCTTTAACTTCTTTTTTACTCACCATACCCCGAAAGGGGCAAAGAGTCAGAACGAATGGGGGACAACGTTCGTGGAGAGCGTGCACAGCGTTTGTCCTCTGGTTAAAAAATATAAAGGCGACCAAGGTTCATAGTTGCGAGTAAAAAAGCTGTTAAGCAGATAAGGCAGGTTCATTTCATTCCCTTGCAATACTCCGAATTCGAGCCCTTCCCGGCTCCAAAACAGTAAATTTCCCTAAAAGTTCATTTCCATGTCGATTCACAAGCTCAATCATCAACTCGATCATTACTGAACGCATGTTCGACGGATATCGAATCAAAACAACTCCTGCTGTTGCTGATTTATGAGCAAAAACCCACTCACCGAAATCCTTATCCTCAGTCAGCAGAATTCGGTTTTCGCTAACAGCAGCTTTCAAGACTTCGGGGTCTGGTATTCCAGGCATGTCTTCGGCAACGGCCCTCACATCAAAACCGATAGAGCGAAGTCCCCTAACAATAGCAAAATCACAACTCTCGTCCGCAAAAAATCTCAGCATTTTTTCACTTATCTTACGTTCCTGTCCTGAGTTCAACCAACCGCTCATTTCTGATGATGTTTGCAGCATAAATCAACGCTGCCATGACTGCTTCTCTGCTCAAATTTGGATATCCATCCAAAAGGTCCTCGATCGTAGATCCCTCACCCAACTTGCGAACGATCAATTCTACAGGGATCCGAGTTCCCTTTATGACAGCCTTTCCCAGCATGATTTCAGGGTTGGCTTCAATCAATTCTTTCATATTTCTCACTGCCTCCTATATCCAGAATGGGGGGGGGTTGTGGGCAACTGGGGAACGCCCTTTATATTTGAAGTTTTTTATTTTCTTAATTCGCACAGAAGCAGAAACCGAAAAGCTGTGTTTGAGAGCTGAAACAGGAAATTGTGTTGAGTTTTGAGTGTTGTTTTTTTAGGGGTCTCATTTTGTGCGGAAAGCTTATTTTTGACTTTTTACGAGTTAATCCTGCTTAAGCATAGACGAGGCGGCGTTCTTTAGGTTCGGGTACGGGATCGTTGCACTCCAAGGCCGTATCAATCCATAAGTGTAGTGCGTCTTTTGCGTTACTCAATGCGGATTCATGAGTATCCCCATGGGCCATACAGCCGGGCAACTCTGGAACCTCGGCTATAAAAGCCTGATCATCTGCGCTCCAATAAATTATAATTTCATACTTTCCCATCTATATATCCCCTCCTATCTTATATTTTAAGATGACTGTTCGAACCTGTCGTACCTGGTAGGGCTTGGCCTTTCCATTGTCTCGTTGCAGATTTATCTTCTCCTCAATATCTTCCCTCCGGAAATTATGATGGCTTCCCCGTATCCGCTCCTGAAAGCCAAGTCTGAGCAATAAATTCCGCATGTCTGAGAACAGAATGTTTGCATCCGAAGCGCCACGCAAAATTTGGAAGAGAAGTTTTTTATATTTTACTGTCATCTGAATTTTGTATGCTTATCCGTTGAGACGACTTGGGTTCATCAAAGTATCAATCAGGATTGAATTTCTATTTGGCTGTCTATCATTTATTCTCGCGTGCTTTCATCCGATTAATGTACTCAAGAAAGAAAACAACAAATATGCCGGTGAAAAGGCTTAGAAGGCCGGTAATTATAATTATCTGTTTTATCCGTGAATTTGAAGGTTGCTTGGTAATCGAGGGTGGGCCTAATATTCCGGCTGTCACTTTTACATTTAATTCCTTTTTCTTCATCATATTCTATTTTTGCCTGCTGAAGATTAATAATTTCTAAAGTTAGATCGATATCCTCCTTAATTAAGTCGGCTGGATTGACATTAAGATACATTAGTTGCTTTTTCTTCAGCATATCTGTTATCTGGTTCAAATAAATAAGATTTGCCTTCCTAGCTTCTATAAGCCTCGGTAATTTAAAATCGATTTCCTCTATAAGCTTCCCTGTTTTCAAATCGGTCTCCGCCTGTATTCTGGCAATTTCTCCCTTGATTTCCGGTAAATTATTAATATAATCAAATATATCTTTAAAAGCCTGAGGAATAATATCTGCTGTTTTGGCGTCAATAATGATATTCACTTTATCAGTGGATTTCTTAGGAAGTGATACCGACACGCTTTTGATTGCACCCGGGTTATTTGTAAATATTTTAACTTTTTTGCTATCATCCATAGCTCCAATAAGGTTAACAATATTTGGGGCAAGGATGAGAGGATTAATAATTTCGCTCAATCGTAACGATTACTAATGGAACAAGAAATATGCCTATTAGAATCTTTTTCCTTTTTACAAGGACTTTCCAATAATCGTAAAGATTGATCTCATCATCCTGTCCTGCCCCTAAATTACTCCTGCTGGAATCAATTATGTATTTTTCTTCTTTATTATCCATATGATATTCCTTTTAAGTGAGAGCTTTGCATAACTCCTGGAAAATTGATTTTTGTTTGTATAAAGAAGCTTGTACTGAATCCTGATAATATACACACATCGATATCTTGAGTCATCCGCACTTCACCCCAACGGATAACCGCCAGGCCGCCGATGAAGCAAAAAGGCCATTTTCGGAACAGCATAAAATTTTGAATTTCCAATCCGGCTTCAAATAATGGATTCATAACTTCCCGTTACCGGTTTTCAAAAGATAATTGCCTCTTATTTTCATAAAGAGCCGTTGCTGCTCAACTAATCCGGTGCTTAACCGTGTTTTTTTATTTTCACAAGCCCATTGAAGCATTTTATCAATAAAAGCCTGGTTTTTCGAATAATCATATAGACGCAGTTTATTACGCTTTTCTTTTTCCAGTTCAACTGCTGATCGTTTCCAGCTTTCAACCCACAATTTAATTTTTTTTTTGTCGGAATTCATGATAATCTTTCATTACTACCCATTGTTATAGAAGGCCGGTTTTGAGTGTTGTGTGTTGAGTTAAGGTTAAGACTGAAGCTGAGATTCAGACATCGTTAAGAGAGCTTTACAACTCTCCGAAAAATTGTTTATCAAGGATGTTCTCGATATTTTACCTGATTAAAACCATCTTCTCCTTGTCTATTTTCCTGAAAAGATCATCATCAGGTACTTCATCGGTACAAAGAAGTCTGTCATAAGAAAATTCGTGCAAACGCTCCGGATGCTCAATATTTAAACCCAGAAATAGGCTTCCGGCTTTGTCGGTATCGAATATTGCGACAAGTTGAATCGGTGTTTCCTGCAAAGACAGAAAAGCGATTTCCGCAAGGTTTGTTGCGCCGTAAAAAACAATCCGTTTCACATTCTGTTCAGAAAGTTCCGAAAAGAGTCGTTTGAGTTTTATCCGCGCATCCTTATAAAAATGATAGGAGTACTGGATGTAGGCGTATGTCAGACGTGTCTTTTCCGCGGCGCCCCTCGGCGTCAAAAGATATTTGACTCTATTGCTCGGAATAGTTGTAATTTTCAGATAGCCTTTGCGGACGAGGCGCTTTATGAAAGAATTCACAAGGCCAAGGGATATATTCAGGTTTCTGGCGATATCCCGCTGGCTTGGTACTTCTTCCTTGCCGATCTCTTCGAGAATCTTGAGGGTATTTATTTCCTGGTTATTCATTTATATTATTTTACCCTGTTCGAGTAACAACATTACTTTACCAGCGGCCCCATCGGCGCCGGTTTCCGCCGAATCAATGATCAGCTCCGGAGAAAGTGGAGTTTTTCCCTGTCCTCTCCGGAAACCAGCACATTATGCCAGGTAACATTATTATTACTCATAAATTGTCGTAACTCTCTGAGACCTTTGCATAACGCCCCCTTTTGCCCGATTACTGCGTCAGGCTCAAATTTCAATCCTCGAAATACTCAATGTATTCCTGCGGTTGAAATTATCGCCTTCCTTGTACTTGGCCAAAATTGGACGTTCTTCAAAGGTCTCTCTCTGCCATTGGAAAAGATCAAGTTTTTCTTCGCTGGAAATTAACATTTCCAGATAGGTATCAGGAAAGCTCCGCCCGGTAAGTTACATGGCGGTTGCCGCAAACTCACCAGGGAGAATCAATTAAACTGTTGAAGTGCTTTAAAAAACTGGAATTTACTGCGTTCACACTTTGAACATAAATCGTAGAGATTGTCAAGGAAGAAATCGCGATTTACCGATTACCGGCCCTTATATAATAGCGGATGCCGTTGAAAGTGCCCTGCCCTATCCCTTCAACTTTCTTTATTTCGTCGATATCTTTAAACAACATATGGGCTTTTCTGTATTCGATGATTTTAACGGCGACAACAGATCCGATGCCGGGAAGCCTCACAAGATCGGTAAGTTTTGCATCATTTATATTTACCGGCTCCTTCAATTCTTTCTTCATCATTTCGCTTTTGAATTTATCATAATGCTTCTCAAGGTGTTTCTTTGCCTCTTCCTTATTTTTGACGTCAATCCAGCTCTCTTTATCAAAAACACCGAGCATGTATATCACCTGTTCGTTGTCCAGCTTGTCGCCCGAATCATGATGAGGGGAGTGGCGTATCTTTTCGCCTTTCTTATTTTTCTCTATCACGGCAAAAGCATTATCCGAGAGGAAGCGGACATCTACCTCTTTTGCGTCTTTGCAATATGCGTTCAGAGTAAACAAAAGGAAAAATAAAACTGCAAACAACCGGACAGCATGAATTTTATTCTGATGAATAATCATTTCGCCCTCCATTGGTGCTCAGAGTCCTTTAGATTAAAGACCGGCTTGAAGATTCCCCGCTGCAAACAGCAGGGAATCTTCAACCGTAGAGAATAGCGTCTGTTTTTTAATTCGCTCGCTAACTCAGCCGCAAGTCCGCCCGCCATACTGGTTGGCGGGACCTTCGGCGGAGAATGCACTCGCTGTTTCGGTTCCCGCTTCCGCTGGAATGACAGTAAGAGAAGCGGAAATGGCGCTAAGAGAAGCCGGAATCCGGAAGCAGAAAGCGGAAATGGCACAGGGTAAATACCGGCTTATTATTACGAAGTCGTCAGGATTTGTCGCCGGTAATGATCATATCTTTGTTCTGCTCAAAGATCTTGGGACCGATGCCCGGCACTTTCATTATATCTTCAGGCTTTTTGAAGGGGCCGTTCTTTTCCCTGAAATCAACTATCTTTTCCGCAACTTTAGGCCCGACCTGTTTGAGTTTTGTAAGCTCTTTAACGGTCGCCTTGTTGATGTTGATCTTCACTTCATCCCTGGCAAAAGCAAAAACACCGGAACATAGAACAAATGCAATCAGAACGAAAAGACCGATACACCGTTTCAAGTTTCTCATGGTTCTCCTCCTTTATTAAAGTGATTTGTGAAATTCGGATGAAATTTTTCGTCGAATTTACGAAGAGCATCCCGGCCGTTTTCAACAGACGAAACCTCGTAGCCCGCCTTCGAAAGGGAGATGTTCATCATCTTTTGAATAATGGGATTGTCGTCAACTATAAGGACAGGAAAGTTGATCATGGTCTGCCTCAATACAGGTTTATTTCACAAAAATCAATTTAAAATAATCTCCAAAAGAGTTGATGATCCTGTCAGAATTGAAGCTCCCCGCCGCAAGCAGCGGGGAATGTTCTGCCTGACGGCAGTGCTTCGCAGCGACTGTAAGGAATTCTGTCAATTTTTTGATTCGCTCGCTAACCCCGCCGTCCCGATGGGACGGGATCTCCGCTTTGCTCCGACAAACAGCGGGTAATGCGCTCGCTGTTCAGTTCAACCATATCCATCCAATGGTGCAGGATTGCTGCATGGCATGTTTCAGCGTAACCGTATGTTTGAGCAGGAATATAAATATTGAGGGACCCTGATGTTCTAAGCGGGTTTTGGGGTGACATAGCTGAAAGGGTTATAACTTTCAAGCCGATTTTCAGGGCAACCTCTGTAGCGCATAGGATGTTCTTTGAGTTTCCGGAACTGCTTATAGCTACAAGCATATCTCCTTTTTTAGCACGACGTTGCAAGGGTTCCGAGAACACCCATTCATAGCCCAGGTCGTTTGAAATGGCTGTAATAAAAGAAAGATCAGTAAAAACCTCGGTATGAAGATGGGCGTTTTTTGCAAGATCAGCGGCAAAATGACTAGCCATAGAAGCACTGGCACCGTTTCCAATGAGGTAGATCGATCGCTTTTTCTCTCTTACATCGATCGTTAATTCCTGCCAAAGCTGAAACCCTTCATCGACACTATACTCAACGCCATCGTATCCTGTGAAGGAAAGTTTGTGGAGAATGCCGCACAATTTGTCAATTTCTTGTTTCCAGGGTGTTAATAGCATTTTTTTATTTTGACAGGAATATTTGCCACAGATCCACACAGACAAACACGGACTTTTTTCGGAACCTCTAATGATATAGACGGGCAGACAGTATTAAATATAATTTTGAGTTTTGAATTGTTAATTTTGAATGCAAAAACATTCCTGAACCGCCAAGTCGCTAAGGGTTTTATTTATTTCCGGATCGGGGTAACCGATCAGGAAAAGAACCATGCCCTGACGGGCAGAATTAGACAGGATTGACCCTCCAGAGGCGGGCAAGCCCTCCAGAAATATAGGCGGGCAAGCATGATTTTACAGGATATTTGTGATTATTTTTTTGCAAGAAAAACTTTACTTTCCCACGATCTTCTTCTCTATCTGATCCAAAACATCGGTAATTGTCACTCTGTGTGAAGGGAAAACCTGATCATTTTCGTGCTTATGGTGCGGATACGTGCTCATATCTTTCCAGTGAGGTTTATTATCCCATCTGGCTATTAAATTACCATCATTTTTCTGGCAATGATATGAGTATTTCTGATAATTTTTAGTATGCAGCTCTGTAATGTATAAAAGACAGTTTTCCTTTAGAACCGCCTTTATCTTGATTAGTTTGACAGAATCCTCATCAATAAGTTCAAGAACTTCAACATCAAGAACAATGGCTGATTGTGTGAGAGCAGAAATTATTTCGTACAAAGCTTGAGATCCTTATATTTTCTATTCCATTCCCTGTACGCTAACAAAAAACCCTCCCATAGAAGCAAATCATCCCATTCCTGAAAGCTTTCATCCCCTTTCTCTGTTTTTTTCTTGAATGATGTATAATCAGTTCCGTACTTTGACTCAAACATCTTGATTTTGCTTTTATAGAAATCCCTTTTCCCAAGCGCCTTATCGAGCAGCAACTTGATGATTTCGTTACTTCCGATGTCAACAGCAATAGAAGGCGGTATTCTTAGGGTTACCTCGCTGGTCTGAATTTTTTCCATTGTGATTCTCCTTTTAAAAAAAGGTCTAATTTGAGACAGGGATCCAGGGGGCCCATGATTTCATGCGTTTCTCGCTTTTTTTAGACAGGATTGACCCTCCAGAGGCGGGCAAGCCCTCCAGAAATATAGGCGGGCAAGCATGATTTTACAGGATATTTGTGTTTTTTTGTATTTGAAATTTCCTGAAGAAATTTTAAATGAACAATCGGCTACGCCGAGAAGAGAAACTTTTGTCCGGAAACCAGAGGGAACGCTGATGGTTAGCTACACTATAAAGCTTTTAATAACTGCTCATATTTATTATGGTCACCAATCCAGTACCAAATCACTGACTTATCATTTCTTACAGCAAGCGCCCGATAATCCATTGTCACTCTTACTGACCAGATATTGTATTCCGTATTCACACATTTGAAATTCAGAGAAGGATGAAAAGGGTTCATCTTCCAAAGATCAAATTTTCTGTCCGCATCCCTTTGAATCTTCTTTGGTAATCCCTTATATGATTTCCAATACGACTTTACAGTAAATGGATTCACTACATCACCTGACTTTTTCCATTAATATGTTCTTGAAGAGCTTGTTTTGCCATATTAATCATTGGTTCTGGAGAGTTTGATAATAATTCCTGCCATTTTTGTTCACTATAAAGTTCATTTACAAAATTTCTTAACATTTCTAAGGCCTGATCTCTATGAACTTTATCAATCCCTTCCAAAATCTCAACAGCAGTCAAAGATTCCGGAGTCAAAGATTTTACAGTTTGCATTATGCCACCTCTCTATTCTCTTTTTTTTTAACGTGTACTACGGGACATCCTTCAAATTATAAGTTTATCATTTTGTTATTTTATTTGGACCCCAGTACCATCTGCCGGAGCTACGATTTTTTGAACCGCTAAGTCGCTAAGGCGCTAAGGTTTTTTTGTTTTTTCCAGATCGGGACGGACGATCTGAAAAAGAAACATGCCCTACCCCGCTGGGCGGGATAAACTGGGCAGAAAAAGCTGTCATCTTCCCAGGTTGTTTACCATTCGTTTTATGCCGTCCTTCATCAATGGCACGTTCCAGTTGAGAAGGAACCCAAGTTTAAGACTGGTAAGTTTGAGATAAGTCAAGAGTTGCGCTTCGTGTATCGGAGCTATTTTATCAACAGTCTTGTTTTCTATGATTACAGTCTGTTGAATCATCATATCGATTCGAAAGCCCGCATCGATTGTAACGGATTCATACTTGACTGGGAGCGGGACTTCGCAGGCCACTGTTAATCCTGTTTTTTTCAGTTCGTATGCCAGGCATTTCTGATATACGGATTCGAGAAGGCCTGGGCCGAGTGCTTTGTGTACTTTAATGGCGGAATGTATGATATTTCTTCCGATTTCTTCTATGTCATTCATTTATTTTGTTTTGGAACCGCCAAGGCGCTATGGCGCTAAGGGGTTTATTATTTTTCCAGATCGGAACGGACGATCTGTAAAAGAACCATGCCCTGACGGGCAGGGAAGTGATAAACGTCCAACATCGAACGTCCAACGTCGAATGGAAAAAAACTACGAAAAAAACTACGTTCGTGCAGAGCGTGCACAACTTGATTTTGAACCGCTAAGGCGCGATGGCGCTAAGGGTTTTTTTATTGGACAGGATTTACTGGATTTTGCAGGATCTTGTTTTTGCTTTTTTCCCTTTCCAGAAGAAAGGGAAAAGGACAATCCACCGCTGGCTGAGGTTATACACATTCTGACTTAGATTTTCTATATTTGCGTTTAAGTTCTACCTGATAGTCATTCAGATATTCACCTGTGATTAATCCAGGCCTTACCTTCCAGCCGGACTTGTCGGTATACTCGAATTTTACCAGAGCAAGAGCGCCGATATCAGACATCAAATATCTCCTCTGCAATGGTATCATCGTCCTTGCACGCACTCATCATGCTCGCTTTGTTGAATTCATCGTCCGTCCAGTTATTTAATCTGTATGTAGCGCCATCCTCGGCAACACATTCAAAATATTCCGATTCATTGTGATCTTGCTCATAGGCTACTGGCAGAACAATAATCTCAACTTGCCTGCCGAAACTGGGGGGGATCGGCACTTTGATGAATCCATCATGATTTACGATCATTTTTTTCTTTAATGCCTCCATGTAACACCTCCGGTTTAGCTTAAAAGCATATAAGCTTTGAGCTTCTGGCTATTTTTGCTTCAATCTTTCAGCTTCCACGCTCACACATAGCCTTCCTTTTTCATATCCTCGATAATATCTTTGACTGTTTTTCCCTTAAATATCTTTTTGCGCAGTTCAGTATAGTTGCCTTTACCGCGATCATAATCCAGGATAAATTTTAAAGCGCCGGTCGGACCTAATTTTTCTGTCAAGGCTTCCCAGCCTGCCCTTCTAACCTCAGCAGGAGTCAGTTCATTCAATGGCATATTCATGTCTTAAATACCTCCCTTGATACAAAATCAATTACATTATAATATACAATCCCTATGTTATCAATCCGTTCCAGCTTTTTAATAAGATTATCATCACACGTTACAAAAAAATCAGCTTTTGCTTTTTCAGCACATGCAATATGCACAGCATCCATACCAATCAGACCATACTTCTCAAACTCCAGAGATCTATCCAAAATGCCTTCATCACAGGATATGTAATCTGTAGGCATTTCCGGGACATTCTTCAGATTATAAGTTTCTCATTTTTATTGGACCATCCAGGGGCGGACAAGCCCCAGTACCATCTACTAGAGCTACGATCTTTTGAACCGCAAAGTCGCTAAGGCGCTAAGGTTTTTTTTGTTTTTTCCAGATCGGGACGAACGATCTGAAAAAGAAACATGCCCTACCCCGCTGGGCGGGATAAACTGGGCAGAAAAAGCTGTCATTTTCCCAGCCCTGACACTGGATAACAAAATCTGATGTTTTTTGCCATAATCATCAAGGTTAAAAAAAGAATTTCTATATGCCGATGTAATCAATTCGGCGCATCCTTTTGAAGCGCTATAGGGGTCATATCCGCCCATTGGATCATTTTCCCGATATCCCCAGACCCATTCTTGATTTTCATAGCATTTGTCGCTGGTAATATTAATAATCGCTTTGAGCGAATCCGTCTGGCGGCAAACTTCCAATACATTGGCCGTGCCAAGTATGTTGGTATGCAATGTTTCAAGAGGCTCCTCATAAGACAACCGTACCAAAGGCTGGGCCGCCAGATGAAAAACGATTTCAGGCTGGAATCGCTTAAACACATTTGCAAGATGTTCAACATCCCTGATATCTCCAATAACAGAATCGACAGGTAGATTAAGCATTGAAAAATGATTCGGTTCGGTTGCCGGTTCCAGTGCAAAGCCCAGAACATCCGCTCCCATTTGTGTCAGCCAGAAAGCCAGCCAAGAGCCTTTGAAACCGGTATGCCCGGTGATTAAGACGCGTTTCCCGGTGTAAATGCCTTGGAAGCATGTGTTGAGGTGATGGCTGATAGCTGATTGAGGCAATTCGGGGATGTCTATTGTATTATAACTTTCGTTTTTCTTTTTCATACTGATTTAAATAATTAGGGCCGCGGCGCAAAGGGGTAAAACTATTGAACCGCTTTTTAGGACAGGATTCAGTATAATTTTGAGTTTTTAATTTTTAATTTTGAATGGGGACAACATTCGTTGGATTTAACGGGGTAAAGATTATTTTTTTGTATTTGAAATTTCCGCCTGCCCGCCATCGCGAGCCGCTCAGGTGAGGCGG
>JAUSPN010000067.1 GCA_030656555.1 Candidatus Desulfaltia sp.
CTTAAACACGGAGTCCTGGGATTAGTTATCGCTCTGGTTGAGATCATCAAGGAGGCCCTCAGACTTCAGGCTTTGAAAAGAATGGAGGGAGGAAGTCTTACCGAAGAAGAGGTTGAGAGGCTCGGGGAAGCCCTGATGGACCTGGATATAGCAATTGAGGAGATAAAAAAAGAGCAGGGGATCACCGAATCGGTCAAATCTGTAAGAGATGGGTTGGATAGTATTGTGGATGATGTGATAGATAAGATAATAAATCCTGAAAGGTGGGAGAAAAAACAGTGATCAGTGATCAGTGGGCAGTGGGCAGTAGGCAGTGGTCAGTGGGCAGTGATCAGTGATCAGAAGTGACGGATACATGATACAGGATACTAACCAATGACCAATGACTAATGACTAATATGATGAAAGAGATAATCGAAAAGATGGTGAAGCAAGAGATAAGGGATATCCTTGCCGAGAGTGAAGAAATGATAAGGGATATCGTAAAAAACTCCCTTTTGCCGGAACTAAGATCGGAAATTCGGCAAACAATTTCACAAGCATTGGAAGAACTAATAGGAAAATCGCCGGACCTGGCACAGCATCAACAAGTGAACAACGATGTGAGCCCTCAACAGAGCGAAGAGGTTCAGAAGCCTGAATCCTATTCAAAGACAGACCTTGGACATCAAGACTCAGACGTTGGACATCGGACGTCGGACATTGGACCTGCCGGAGGAAGATACCTTTACTGTGTGGTCGAAGGCAATGAAAAGATGAGCTTCGGCAAGATTGGAATAGAGGAAAACGAGGTTTACACCATTCCCTATGAGGAGCTTTCCGCAGTTGTTCACAGCTGTCCTGCTGAACCGTATAAATCGGAAGATGAAGAAATAATGAAGGGGTGGGTAATGGCGCACCAGAATGTGATCGACCGGGCATGGGAAAGGTTCGGCGGCGTTCTTCCTCTCGGTTTTGACACCATAATTCAGGGAGAGGGAACTACATCCCCAAAAGAGAATATGAGGAATTGGTTAAAAGATGATTATGACAACCTGAAGGAAAAGATGGGAAAGGTCAGAGGCATGGCGGAATATGGAGTGCAGGTTTTCTGGGATCCAAAAATTATCGCCAAAAAGATCGCCGAAGAGAGCCCTGAGATTAAAAAATTAGATGAGGAGATAAAATCAAAGCCAAAAGGTCTGGCCTATATGTATAGACAGAAATTAGAGAATCTCATAAAAAAGGAGATGGAAGGAAAGGCAGATCAAAAATTTAAGGAGTTTTTTGAAAGGATTAAACCCTGTGTAGATGACCTGAAGGTAGAAAAGACCAAAAAAGCGGAGGATGGAAAGCAGATGCTCATGAATCTATCCTGCCTGCTTCCGAAAGAGGCCAACAAAAAACTGGGAGAGGAGCTGGAAAAGATCGATAATATGGAGGGCTATTCTGTTCGTTTCACCGGGCCATGGCCGCCATATTCCTTCGTATGAAGACAGTCATTGGTCATTGGTCATTAGTCATTAGTCATTGGTAACGGAAGGAATGAGGAAGAGACCATGAATTTGGAAGATCTGAAAGTTTATCAAATGGCAATGGCACTGGGTGAGAAAGTTTGGGAAATCGTAATTCAGTGGAATTATTTTGCTAAGGATTCAATAGGTAAACAGTTAGTTAGATCTGCCGATTCAGTGGCAGCAAATTTGAGTGAGGGGTTTGGTCGTTTCTCTTATAAAGAAAATAAACAGTTCTGTTATTATGCCCGTGGTTCACTGTATGAGACAAGAACTTGGCTTGCTAAAGGGAATAACAGAAAATTGATAAATGATGATGACTTCAATTCACTGGATGAAGACATAGAATTGATCGGTAAAAAGCTGAACGCCTATATCAAATCTATAGGCAAGAAACCAATGACCAATGACCAATGACCAACGACTAATTCATGGAACCTCAACGCAACACCAACGCAACCCTCGTAGATTTATTAGACCGTGTCCTTGACAAGGGCCTCGTGATCCATGCCGATCTGATCGTGTCGGTTGCGGGCATTCCCTTGATCGGCGTCAACCTGAGGGCAGCGTTGGCGGGAATGGAAACCATGCTCAAATATGGTGTGATGCAGGCGTGGGATGAGAAGAGCAGGGCGTGGGAGAGAGAACATCGGAAGAAGGCTATCCCTTCTTTGGTTGAAGGAGAAGAGATTGTCCTGAAAATGTATGGTTCTTATTACTATAGTAAGGGGATATACGCCGCATGGAAACCGGGCTATTTTTATTTGACTGACAAAAGACTTATTCTTCACCGGCAGGATTTCGATGAAATCACATTTCAGATACCGTTAGAAGAAATAAAAGCATTGATAATAAAAGAGGAAGAGCATTTTGTTAAAGAGAAACAAAAACAGGTGCTCTATCTTCTTGACAAACAGGGTCGAGTACATCGGCTCAGTGCGGTGGAAACAAACCGGTTGAAAGACGCTATTGAGCAAAAAATAAAGGATATGGGATTTTATCTCGAAGAAAATCCCGTTCTTCCGGAGGTTGAAGATGAGCAAATTGCAGGTTCGTTGATGGAGGAGGAAAGAGTTGTTCATCGAGGAAAAAAGGTGTGGTATTTAGTGCCGGCTGAAGGAATTCAGCAAGAGCCCTGGAGACCGGGCCACCTCTATCTTACTAATAAGAGATTATGCTGGTGGTATGATTTTGAGAAGAAGTTGGTTTTTGACGTCTCTATTGACCGGATAATCAATGCTATCAGTGATATTAGAAAGGTAAGCGGACTGGACAGCAAAAAAGAGAGGGTTCTTGATATAATATACGGGGTTAATTCAACAAGAAAAACAGCTTCTTTTGCCGGAAAGGAAATAGATGAATGGGCAAAGGTGTTGAAGGGTGTCGTGTCAGTCCGAAGTGCGGAGTTTTTAAGCCCTGAGATGGAGACATGCCCTGAATGCGGAAAAGAAGCGCCGGTTAAAGAACTTTTAGGAAAGGGCTGCTCATATTGTAACTGGGTTAGCCCGCTTAGAAACAGTAGTCAGTTGCCATTAGTCATTAGTCATTAGTTGTTAAATGCCACAACATCGTGGACGAATAAATGTGCCATGACATCGTGGACTTGAGGAAATTTAGACATATTGATTCTAATAAGGTTGTGTAATTCAATTGTGCGCAAGTTATAAACATATATGATGTTTCGTCCAGTAGTGGCCATGATTTCTAATGCGCTGTCAGTCATGTTTTTATAGGTTCGTCCACGATGTCGTGGCATTAAAATCTGTCCACGATGTTGTGGCACTCAACAATTAGTCATTAGTCATTGACCATTGACCATTGACCATTGACTAATGACCACTACCCACTGACAACAGATTAAGGAGAAATATCATGGTTGCATCAACTGCTGAGGATTCTTATGGAGAATTTGGTGATAGAAGGGAAGAATTTGTTCGTTCCGAAAGGCTTGCCTTCACCGGCAGGATAGCCGCCAGTATAGCCCATGAGATAAGAAATCCTTTGGGCAACGTATCTATGTCGGTCCAGCAGCTTAAGAAGGGTTGTGCTCCAGACAGCCCCTGGGTCAAACATATTGAGGTTATTACCAGAAATACGGAAAGGATTAATTTTCTTATTACCGAGCTCCTTAATTGTGCCAGGCCGCCAAAACTGAATGTCGAGCCTCATGATATTCATGAAGTCTTAGAAAATGTTCTAAATTCTATCAGGACCAAGATTCTTTCACAACATATAAAAGTTCACAAAAAGTTAAACGCTGAATTATCAGTAATAAATGTCGATAATGAACAGATAAAGCGTGTTTTCTCAAACGTGATGATCAATGCGGTTGAGTCTATGCCTGAAAATGGCGAAATGACTGTTGTTACAGAGAATGATGAAAACAATTTCATCGTGAAGATTAAAGACAATGGGCATGGTATCCCGGATGAAGATATTATCAGGATATTTGATCCATTCTTTAGCACAAAATCATCGGGGGTAGGTTTGGGGCTATCCATATGTTATGGGATCGTTGTGAGCCACGGCGGGATCATAGGGGTGGAAAGCGAGACGAGTAAAGGGACGACCTTTACAATCTCTTTGCCAATAAGATAGACCAAAGAAATTGAAGACCAAAGCAATTGAAGATTGAAGACCAGGGCAATTGAAGATTGAAGATTGAATATTGAAGATTGAAGGAATTCTGTCAATTTTTAAAAAGAAACAGAGCGGAGCGATTCCACAAATATACAATATTCAATATACAATATTCAATCCATACGCGATTCCACAAATATTCAATATTCAATATTCAATATTCAATATTCTATTTTCAATATTCAATCCATATGGCGATTCCACAAATCTTCAATATACAATATACAATCTTCAATTTAAAGGGGTGATTTATGGCGGAAATAAAATATGATATCAAAAGGGGTGCGGATGTATATAGACTGATCTATCACGCAAGATTAAGGAGTTGGATTCTAAAGGGTGTTATCAAAAGAGGTGAAGCAATTGTATGGCGAAGTGGTCTATCGGGTTGGCGTAAACCTGAAGATCTTGAAGAGTTGAAACCTTATTTTAGACAAAAGGACAAAGAGGATTTAAAGAGAAAAAAACAAGAAATAAAGCCAGGTCCCTTTCCAAAGAAGCGTATAAAAAATATTTTGATAATAGAGGACGAAGAGGATTTGTGCTGGCTTTTATCTAATACTTTAAAGGATAAAGGGTATAATGTAATTATTGCCAATACCATAAGTGAGGGCGCAGCCTGTCTAAAGGAATCACTCGATTTGGTATTTTTAGATTTAAAACTGCCCGACGGTGATGGGATGGATATCCTTCCTAAAATCAAAGAAATAACCTCGGAGACATTGGTAGCCATCATTTCTGCCTATGGTAGTGAAGAAAGAATGGAAGAAGCAAGGGCCAAAGGAGTCTACAGCTTCATCAACAAGCCATTTACTGAGGAACGCATATTAGATCTTCTATCGCAAATCAGTGGACAGGCAATTGAAGATTGAAAATTGAAAATTGAATATTGAAGACCAAAGAAATTGAATATTGAATATTGAATATTTGTGGAATCGCTTCGCTCTGTTTTTTAGTCGAGTGGTCGAGTGGGAAAGTGGTCGAGTGGTTAACTACTTACTACTCGACTAATTCCCTACTCGACTACTCGACTATTTCCTTCAATATTCAATCCCAAAAGGAGAACATGACTAAAGCAATCGGCATAGATCTTGGCACTACCTACTCGGTGGCAGCCGTAATAGAAAATGGACGGGCCAAAGTGATTAAAAATGCCGAAGGCGAAAATCTAACCCCCTCTGTTTTTGCTGTAACCGGCCTTGGGCAGAGATTGGTCGGATCTGTGGCAAAAAGCCAGGCTTCAGCCAATCTGGAAAAGACAGTCATATCCATTAAGAGGCATATGGGCAGCGACTACAGAGTCTCCCTCAATGGCAGAAGCTATTCCCCCCAGGAGATATCCTCCTTTATTTTGCGCAAGATAAAATCAGACGCCGAAAAATATCTGGGAGAGCCGGTAGATAAGGCAGTTATTACAGTTCCGGCATATTTCAATGATGGGCAGCGCCAGGCAACCAAAGAGGCCGGAATTATGGCCGGCTTTGATGTGATGAGAATAATCAATGAGCCTACAGCAGCCGCTCTGGCCTATGGGCTGGATCGAGAAGAAATCCAGACAATTCTTGTATGGGATCTTGGAGGCGGAACATTTGATGTGTCAATTCTGGAGCTTGGAGATGGTCTCTTTCATGTAAAGGCTGTAAACGGCAACACCAGGCTTGGCGGCGATGACTGGGATGAAAGGATAGTCGATTATCTAACTGAAAAAATATTAAATGAACATGGGTTTGATATAAAATCAGATAAAATTGCACTTCAGCATCTAAAAGAGGTCAGTGAAAAGGCCAAGAGAGAACTTTCTTACGGGCAGACTGCTAAAATTCCCCTTAATTTTATCAAAACAAATGGTAGCCGTTTAAAAGACCTGGAGACCTCGATTGATCGGGAAATGTTTGAGGACATAACTGCGGACTTAAGGGAAAAACTTCTCGGTCCCACACGGCAGGCTTTATCCGATGCCGGACTGTCTCCGGATGGTATTGATAGAATTGTGCTGGTTGGAGGCTCTACCCGGATGCCGTCTATTAGACATCTCGCGGAAGAAACTTTTCATAAAAAACCATACGTCAAGGTCAACCCCGATGAAGTGGTAGCTATTGGAGCGGCTATTCAGGCCGGCGTTTTAATGGGTGAAATTAACGATGTCGTACTTGTAGATGTAACGCCTCTTTCTTTAGGGATTGAGACAGAGGGTGGCCTTTTTGCAAAGATCATTCCTCGCAATTCTACTATCCCTACATCTGCAGGGCAAATTTTCACCAATGCTGAGGACAATCAAACCGTGATGGACTTCCATGCCCTTCAGGGTGAACGGGAGGTAGCGGCAGATAATATCAGCCTGGGGCAATTCCAGTTGACCGATATTCCCTCCCTGCCCAGGGGAAAGGCACAGGTGGAGGTTACCTTTGAGATCGATGTAAACGGAATAGTCAAAGTCTCTGCCCAGGAGCTATACACCGAAGAACAGACCGGTATAAGGATTGACGCTTCACACCTTTTGAGTGATGAGCAGGTCGAGGAGGCGGTGAAGGAAGCTGAAGCCTTTGCCGAAGAGGATATGGAAAGACGCACAGAAATAGAAATTAATATCCAGGCCGACAGCATGATCCGGGCAGCCGAATTATTCATAGAGGAGACAAGGGAAAAGCTTTCAACTTCTTATCTGTACGTAATTGAGTCTGCCGTATTGGACCTGAAATCAGCCTTAGCCGAAGGTGAAAGCACTGTCGTCGAAAATAAGACCAAAGGGCTGAGGAAGTTATTGGACAAAATATAGTGGACAGGGATAAAATTGAAGATTGAAGATTGAAGAATGAATATTGAAGGAATTCCGCCAATTTTTTAAAAAAACAGAGCGTAGCGATTTCCGCAAATCTTCAATCTTCAATCGACAATATTCAATTGATAAACGTTATGCGAATGACTTCTCAAAAAATCAATATCCCCGTGCTTCAATCAGGGGAGAATATCATATTACAGGGCAAGGGGGCATATAAGAATACTTTTCGCTCCGGCTGGAAGATTGCCGATTGCTTTCTGA
Organism: Candidatus Desulfaltia sp.; assembly: GCA_030656555.1. Lineage (GTDB taxonomy): Bacteria > Desulfobacterota > Desulfobacteria > Desulfobacterales > ETH-SRB1 > Desulfaltia. The sequence goes on from JAUSPN010000067.1 coordinate 7,174, forward strand.
CTAATCAAAGGGTCGTGATCAAGCAGGGGGCAAATGTCCGTTTAGGAATTTCGACTAAGGATATCACTCAGTTAAGGGTGGAAAAGCTTCATTATGTTATAAAAAAGAAAGAGGCTCTCTCTCTTTTTTATAAGAGCGGCAAGGATTCGAAGGAATGCAGGATCTGGCTTGTCACACAAGATCTGGAAAACTGGAAAAAAAGAATCTATCAGCTCACTCTACTGAAGATTGATGCTGATCTGATTGAAAAAATAGCCGTTCAATTGGATTCTGAAGGCCGGGATATTCTGAGGTTTCTTTGGGAGAATCGTCACGCCAGGATCGACCGGTTGGCTGAGCTTATCAATGCCCCAAATCATATGCATGTTCTTCTGAACATTAAGGAGACGATCAATCCCATAGCAGAAAAGGTTGCCGGATGTCCGATTCTCTCTTTTGAAAGGTCAAAAACAGACCCGGAAACCGGAGAAAAAGTCTTATTTAGTTGGTGGCTGTTAGGGGAGCCTGAGGAATGGGACAATAAAAATGAACGTCTTTTGGATATATTTGATGAAGGCTCTTACATACAGGTAATTATGGAAGTGAAAAAGGTAGAGAAATCCGATTTGAGTTTAGAGATTAATGGAACTGAACTTATAGTCAAATCCAGCAAAACAGGGGCCAAATGGACAGAAACATTTCATTTGCCTGCTGAAGCGAATTACAATAACCACCGGATCCACCTGAGAAACAATTTGTTGGAAATAAGATTGTCCAAGGTCCAAGGTCCAGGGGACAGGGGTCAGTGGACAGTGATCAGTGTGGTCAGCAAAACGAGTAACACCCCCCTAAATCCCCCCTTGAGGGGGGACTAAGGGGGGTGTTAACCAGCAACCAGCAACTACCAACGAACAACCAATGACAAATGACTAATAAAGTTCCTGAATATTTTCAAAACAAAGAGCTTCGCCTTATTCTTTTCGGCGGCAAGGGCGGAGTGGGCAAGACAACCATGGCTGCGGCTGCGGCCCTTCATCTTGCCCAAACATATCGCAACGAAAAGAATGTCCTGGTTATATCTACCGATCCCGCCCATTCTTTGGGGGACAGCTTTGGAATAGAGCTGGGGGACGAGGTAACTTCAGTGGTCAGTGGTCAGGGGGCAGTGACCAGCAACGAGCAACACCCCCCTAAATCCCCCCTTGAGGGGGGACTAAGGGGGGTGTTAACGAGCAACAATCAACAATCAATGACTAATGACCAATGTCCAATGACTAATTTATACGCGCGCGAGCTGGATGCGGTCAAACTGGGGAACGAGTTTAAACAGAGAAATGGAGCTGTAATCAAGAAACTTGCAGACAGGGGAACATACTTTGACCGGCAGGACATTACCGAGTTTTTTAATCTTTCACTTCCAGGGATGGATGAGGTCATGGCCATCATCGAGATAGCCGATATTTTGAGAGAGGGGATCTATGATGTCCTGATACTCGACACCGCTCCCACCGGCCACACGGTGCGGATGCTCAGCCTTCCCGAACAGATGCTGAAATGGATTGAATTCATGGACTTGATGCAGCAAAAGCACAGATTCATGGCAGTTCATTTTACCGGCAAAAAATACGTGAAAGATGAGTGTGATCTTTTCATCGATAAACTCACTTCTGATATTAAGCGTGTCAAAAAGCTGCTTTCGAACGAGCAGACAACCCGCTTTGTGCCGGTAACTATTCCTGAGCCGATGGCGACATCTGAGACGAAGAGGTTGTTAAGCGCTCTAAAGAGAAATAATATTCCAGTGACGGATATTATTGTCAACCGTGTAGCGGATGCTCATGAATGTGCATTTTGCGCGTCAAAGCAAGAGGATCAAAGACAGCCTTTGTCCGAGATCCAAGAGAGTTTTTCTCAATATGGTTTGATCAAAGTTTCGTTGTTTCCTAATGAAATCCGAGGTGTGGAAGGACTGAAAGGTCTGGCCGATTATCTTATGGGAATATCCAGACCACATGAACTCCCTAAGGCTGTTGTCAGTGTTGAGGAAACCCAGGCCTGTTTAGCTCTTGATCCCAACCTGGAATTTGTTCTCTTCGGCGGTAAAGGCGGGGTAGGCAAGACGTCTCTGGCTTCTGCCGCCGCCCTTCATCTGGCACGATGCAATCCGGATAAAAACATACTTATTTTCTGCACAGATCCCGCTCATTCACTCTCCGATTCATTTAAACTAACTATCGGGGATAAAATTACACAGATAGACTGGTCACAACACCCCCCTAAATCCCCCCTCAAGGGGGGACTAGGAGGGGTATCCCCCATTGAGGGGGGACTAGGAGGGGTATCCCCCATTGAGGGGGGACTAGGAGGGGTATCCCCCATTGAGGGGGGACTAAGGGGGGTGTTAACGAGCAACGAGCAACCAGCAATGACTAATGACCAATGTCCAATGACTAATGACCCCGCCCGCCTCGCAAGCGAGAGCGTTGCGGGCAGGCAATCCCCAATGACTAATGACCAATGTCCAGTGACCAATCTTTTTGCCTTGGAGATAAATGCGGATAAGTTGTTTGAAGATTTTAAGCAGGATTTCAAACAAGAGATAGAAGAGATATTTGACAAATTTCTTGGTGGTGGCGTTGATATAAAATTCGACCGCGAGGTCATGACGGAACTTTTAACCCTTGCACCCCCCGGCCTTGATGAGATCATGGCTCTGGATAAGATCATGGACCTGAGAAAGGAAGGAAAATTTGACATCTTTGTCCTCGACACGTCGCCTACCGGCCATCTTCTTCGCTTTTTGGAGCTTCCCGATATGGTGAGGGAATGGTTAAATGCATTTTTTAGATTATTATTGAAATACAAAGGGGTGGTCAGGATGGCCAAGGCCGCTGAAAAGGCTTTAGCCATGTCCAAAAATGTCAGAAGAATTCAGGAAGCCTTTATGGATCGCAATAGAACGAATTTTGTAGCAATCACTATTCCCGAGGCCATGGGATTGCTTGAGCTGGAGCGGCTTGTAAGCGCTTTGGATAATGCAAAGATCCATTGCGGCAACATTATAGTTAACATGGTTAACACCCCCCTTAGTCCCCCCTCAAAGGGGGATACCCCCCTTAGTCCCCCCTCAAAGGGGGATACCCCCCTTAGTCCCCCCTCAAAGGGGGATTTAGGGGGGTGTTGTAATTTTTGTTTGTCCAAAAGGGTTGAGCAGACAGGATATATCAAAAAAATCCATTCGATATTTCCTTCCAGAACAATAACAAAGGTGCCGATGTTTCCCCATGAGGTGCGGGGAATAGATGATCTGCACAAAATAGGCGAGATCATTTTTTGTAATGGAGAATTCTAATGTCCCAAAAAGTAACCTATGAAAAACTGGAAGAGCGTATTAAAGAACGCACCGCCGAACTTGCAAAAGCCAATGAAAAACTCCGGCTTGAAATCATTGAGCGCAAGCTGGCGGAGGAAAAAATCAGATCAGCCCATGCAGAGTTAAATCAGATCTTTGATGCTATTCCCGGTGGTATTTGTTTGATCGATAAAAATTTTAATGTGTTCAAAGCTAATAAATGGATATCGACTCTATGCGGCACACCTGTTGATGAAACAACAGACAAGAAGTGCTATGAAACATTTTCAAGTAATATATGTAATACGCCCGAGTGTGTTTTGACTAAAATTCTTGGCGGCGAAGAATACATTACAATGGAGGTGGAAAAGAAATGCATCAATGGCAAGAAAATTCCCTGTATTTTATCAGCAACACCCTATTATACGCATGATGGCGAGCTTGTCGGTATAATTGAGAATCTAACTGACATTACCACACGCAAGAACTATGAGAATGAACTTAAGGATAGCCTTAGGGAGTTGCGTAAATCCTTGCGTGGAACTATCCGGGCTATGGCATTGACAGTTGAAGCCAGAGATCCATACACATCCGGCCATCAACAGCGTGTTGCTGATCTGGCCCGTGCCATAGCAAAAGAAATGGGTTTTTCAAGAGATAAAACAACGGGGATTCGTATGGCCGGGGCGCTTCATGATATTGGTAAGATAGCAATACCTGTGGAGATTCTCAGCAAGCCCAGTCAATTAAACGGAATGGAATTTGAACTTATTAAAGAGCACCCTCAAGTCGGTTACGATATATTGAAGCCAATAAAATTTCCATGGCCTGTTGCTCAAATTATTTTTCAACATCACGAAAGGATGGATGGTTCCGGATATCCTCAAGGTCTATCGGGTGAAGAAATTCTAATTGAAGCCAGAATCCTGGGTGTAGCTGATGTTGTTGAAGCCATGGCTTCGCACCGGCCATACAGACCTGCTCTTGGTATTGATAAAGCCTTAGAAGAGATCTCAATTAATAGAGGAAAGCTTTATGATGTTGAGGCAGTAAATGCGTGTTTGAAGGTTTTTAAAGAGAACGGGTTTAAATTTAAGATATAATTTAGAAGCAAAATGGTCGGGACGACTGGATTTGAACCAGCGACCCCAGCGTCCCGAACGCTGTGCTCTACCAGACTGAGCCACGTCCCGACATTTCACAGTTTTTATTTTAATAAACTTTATGTGTCAATTAATAACAGTTGGCGTCCTTAACACCCCCCATTCCCCCCTTTGAGGGGGGATTAAGGCCCCCCTCAAAGGGGGGATTAAGGAACACCCGCTCCCATTCCCCCCTCAAGGGGGGATTAAGGGGGGTGTTATTGCACTTACGAGTTTTCTAAAGTGTCAACTACTTCCATACGATTATGAAGGATGCCTAACGGTTTTTTAAAACAGCTTCTAACTAAAAGGATTGCCAACAATTATTGTTTCATCTCTTGCAGGGCCAAGCGATATTATTTTTATCGGGGTTTCGGCAAGCTCTTCAATTCGATCGAGATAATTTCTTGCATTTTGAGGCAAATCTTTAAGTTTTCGAATATTAGAAATATCTTCCGACCATCCAGGCATTGTTTCATATATTGGTTTACATGCGGAAAGGACATTGAGGCTTGCAGGAAAATCATTAATAATCTTTCCATTATACTCATAACCGGTGCATATTTTAAGAAATTCCTGCTCCCCCAATACATCCAGCTTGGTTATAGCCAGGCCCGAGAGACCATTTAACCGCACGGAATTGCGCAGTATTACTGTGTCAAGCCATCCGCACCTGCGTCTTCTGCCGGTTGTCGCGCCGAACTCCGCCCCTTTTTCCTGAAGGATATTTCCTGTTTCGTCAAAGAGTTCCGAGGGGAAGGGGCCTTGCCCAACCCTTGTAGTATATGCCTTTACAATTCCGATTACACCTGTGATTTCTTTCGGGCCGATGCCGGCGCCGGCGCAGGCATTTCCGGCAACAGTGTTGGATGAGGTGACATAAGGGTAAGTGCCGTGATCAACATCAAGATGGGTTCCCTGAGCGCCCTCAAAAAGTATTTGCTTTCCCTCTTTAATTGCCCGGCTAATTATAAGAGAAATGTTTGTAACAAATGGTGCAAGTCTTTTGGCATATTCAGAATATTTATCGATTATGTCATCAAAATCTGACGTATTAGAGGAAAGATATTCTTTAAGATAGAAATTCTTTTCTTCTAATATGGTTTTTACCTTTTCCCTAAAAACCTCCGGATCAATAAGATCGACAAACCGTATTCCTCTGCGGGTTACCTTGTCTTCATAGGAGGGCCCGATTCCGCGTCCTGTTGTTCCGATTTTCTTATCGCCCTTCATCTTTTCACGGGCAATATCTATCTGTTTGTGATAGGGCATGATAATATGGGCTTTTTCGCTTATCATAAGCTTGTCCAGCCCAACATCAATGCCCTTGCTTTTCAAATAATCAAGCTCTTCTATAAGAACTGCCGGATCTATTACCATGCCGTTTCCGATAAGACAGGTTTTTTTCTGCAATATGCCTGAAGGAATTAAATGGCTGATAAACTGTTCGCCGTTTACAACCATTGTATGGCCGGCATTATTTCCGCCCTGGAACCTGACAACAATATCTGCAAATTCTGCAAGCAGATCCACAACCTTACCTTTTCCTTCATCTCCCCATTGAGTTCCAACAATAACGATATTAGCCATTACTTGCTCCTTTTTGCGTTGCAATTTTTTGACTCGACCAATTTGCGCTTTGCGCGGAAAAAAGCTTGAATTATGTTTTTGCATTCATCGTTGCAAATATTGCAAATAATTTCAGGCCTGTGATTTAACCTCATATCATCTGCCAGGTTGTACAGCGAACCTGCCGCTCCCCATCTTGGATCATTTGCGCCAAAAACAACCCTTGATATTCTGGCGTGTATAATTGCGCTCATACACATAATGCAAGGTTCAATCGTAACATACAGGGTTGTTTTTAACAATCTATAATTTTGAATTTTTTTGGCTGCTTCACGTATTACCAATATTTCTGCGTGTGCTGTTGGATCGGCGAGACTTATGACCTGGTTGTGTGCGGATGAGAGTATTTTGCCCGATTCCGAAGTAAGAAGCGCTCCAATCGGAACTTCATCCTTTTGTTTGGCTTTTGCCGCTTCCTTTAATGCCAGTTTCATAAATTTTATATGAATCGTATCCATGATATAAATAAAATAAGTAACCGTTCACGGTTGTCGGTTCACATTTCACGGTTTTTTCTAATGAACTATGCAACGATTGAAGTATTTTGCATATTGATTTCAATTAATTCTTTCGCATCTAAATCAGAAAATATATTAACCTTTCGTGAAATATAAATCTGTGAACTGTGAACCGTTAACTGTGAACCGTGAACGGTTATGAATATATTTTAACTTACCATTGACATAAAGATTGGTATGGCATAAAAACTTTTATGCGCGCCCGTAGCTCAGCCCGGATAGAGCGCCGGACTACGAATCCGTAGGTCGCAGGTTCGAATCCTGCCGGGCGCGCCAATTATTAATCCCCTGAAATATAATTTATGCCGGGACGTTTCCACAAAAGTATCATGCTGTTCGCATCAATGGAAGTTATTTTGATTTTTTCAATATCTTCGGAAACTTTAACGGAAGAGTCGTTTAAATATTCTGTTCTTAACTGGTAAGAACCCGGGGCAATTTTGAGGCAAAGGATATGCACAGAGTCGGGCAGGTTATTCCAGTAGCGTGTGTCGGCATGAGTGCGCGTTCTTGCTGCAAGCGCCATTTCAGCAACACCCAGAATCCCAAGTGCGGCACTTACCCCGGATAGAGTATCGGAATGCGAAGTTATAGGACTTGCCAATAGCATATTTGACGAAATATCCGTCAAGGTAGTTCCGATTTTTTCTTGGGTCTTGCGGAATTGAACCTGGCTCTTGATTATCTTGTCAACAGGTCTTCCTCCGCGTGTCATGGCCTGCCATGCGATATCCTCTATTGGGTAGGCTGCTAATTCCTTATCATCTATATGGAGCGTAACCCGTTTTTCCATAATATTGCGGCCTCTGAAGAATTTTAGCTCTCCATGTCCAACACCGTCGGCAAGTTTACGCGGGGACGTTCCTGTCTCAACAATTATCAGGAGATTAGAATCGCCTGGAGGAAGAATGAAGTCCGGCCGCAATTTTTTCAATTCATCAAAAGCCGCTGTTGCCAATTGATGATCTCCAAGCTTCAGAGAAGAATATCCTTCCAGAAACAACAACAGGGCAAAATCACAGCGGTTTTGGTTTTCTTCGGCAAATGCATCCTGGATGATGCCTGACTTGAAGCATGCCCTGGCATTCTCGTAATCTTTGTCTGCGAGGTATAAAAGCCCTCTGTAATAATATGCCATAGCGCGCTCATAGGGCTCGCCCTTAAAATCTTTCATGCCCTCTTCATACCATAGACTTCTTGCTTTTTTTGCATTTTCATTATCAGCAAAAACAGCTTCGATATGACTTAATGCATTGTCAAAACACCTTTTTGCAATCTCACGATGTCCTAAAAGCAAGGCATCTATGCCAACACGCATATTATTTAAAACATAGTTTCTTTTTCCCTCCTCAAGCATGGCACGAAACCCAGGTCTGAGTTCTGCGGGCTTGTCAGCAAGATATGACTGCATATCTGCTTCAGGAACATCGATTTTCTTAAATTCCTGCCTTCCCGCACAACCAGCGAAAATCAGTAAAACAGCAGCTAAGATAAAGGGGGTTTTTTTAATGTGACTAAAATTTTGCATTACAGACTTTTCTCATCGTATAAGAAACTTAACCGTCAAATTTCCCCATTGAGGGGGGGGGGCTTTAAAGAACGGCCCTTAAGTTAACGACCTTGGTTAACACATGAACATTTGAACCCTGAACCCGTGAACAGTTACTTATTATTTTATCTGTATATAATATCTTCCTGGCCGACTTTTTTGAAGTTATAGGAACCGCTCCAAACTATTTCACCGGTATTCAAGTCTACCATTTCAAACAAAATCTGGTGATAACGGGCGAAACTGCCGGTTTTGGGATCAACCGAATCCAGAGTAGAAATGCGTCCTCCCAGCCGAAAATCACCTCCGTAAGCCTTAGGTTCGGATGTAGATTCTCCTTCCTTGATTACGCCCAATTGTTTTAATTGTAGTTCTTTGAGCATCATATTCAGGTACTCTCGGCCGATAAATATCATTTTGCCGCGAGCAGCCTGGTTGAGCCCCGTTCTGAGCCGATCGGTAATCATATTCTTATTGATTCTCGTGGAACTTTCATTTTTAAAGTATTCTGCATCAATTATAACCTTGGGGATAACCTTAGGAGGGGTCTTGGGGTGGAAGAATAATGGTGTGACCAGTATATCACGCATCATTTTGTCTGTCATATTGATGATATCTTGAGATTCAATGCCGACGCCGGAAACTTGGCTCTGTTGGCTTGGATCAACATAGTGTGCTGTCGTACCATCTGCGTGCTTTGGGGCTGTTGCACAACCAGAAAAGAAAATAGTCAGGAAAAACAGCGCTACACCAAGTTTTATCAACTCACGATTAGTTGCGGAAAACATATTTCAACCCATCAGGTGGCTATTTGGCCGGAGCGTTAAGAATGGCGTTATAGTACCCCTTTTTTAGTCCAGGATATATTTCCATGGTTGCCTCTAAGACTTCCTGGAAATGTTCATTAGTAGAGTGTGTCGCATAAATATACACTGAAAGATCGTTTACGTTATCAAAAGAACTATCGCTTGTGCTTTTTATATAATCCCATCCGCCGCTGGCTTTAATGGCAATTGCACGGCCTGTTGCTTCACCGGCCATACTTCCTAAAAATCCGCCAACAAAGGGGATATTCTCTAATGCTTTTTGTCCAATAAAGGTGCCTGCATGCTTACCTATAGTTGCACCCATTTTGGCATTTATGGCCTTATCTACCCACTCCGCAGCAACGCCATCCTGCGTATACGGACACAAATAGGCGCCTTCATTATCAAGCCTTGGAGTTGGCGGAATTATTTGGTTTGGTTGTAGAGGTTGCCTCATAGCACAACTTGTGATACTCAAGACAACCAGGATTACTATTAGTGCTGCAGGAAATCTGTTTTTAATGGAAGCCAATTTCATAATTTAAACCCCCTTGTTTTAAGAAATGAATCATAAATACTATTATTGTTTTTAGGAAGAAACAGGCTGTGTGTCAAGAAAAAATATGGTAATTATTCAAGTTATTTAGGCTGTAGGCTAAGGGTTGTTAGTAGCAGTGTGAAGGTCTAAATGCTTAAGCAGTTATAAAAACATGAAAAATATGAAAGTATTTGCTTTGCGGGGAGCAAGCCGGTCAAGAGCTGATTTAATTTGACAGACAAAGGAGAAGTTTGTAGTCTTTTGAAAACTCTAACAGAAAGGATCTTTTTGTGGAAAAAACAGTATTTGAAACTAATTTCCCTGAACTAAATCTAATAAAAACCGGCAAGGTGAGGGATATATACGACCTTGATGAATGCTTTTTAATGGTAGCGACCGATAGAATTTCCGCATTTGATGTTATCATGCCGGACCCTGTTCCTGAAAAAGGAAAAATTCTAACACAGATTTCGCTCTTCTGGTTTAAGGTAATGGAGTCTGTTTTATCCAACCATGTTATTACCGGCAATGTTGATGAATATCCTTCCGTATGCAAACCTTATGCTGAAACACTTCGCGGAAGAAGCATGCTCGTTAAAAAAGCAGAGCCGCTTCTTGTAGAATGTGTGGTCAGAGGATATATATCCGGTTCAGGCTGGTTATCTTATCAAAAATCAGGAAGTGTTTGTGGTATAAAGCTTCCTAAAGGTCTGAAAGAATCGGATAGACTTCCTGAGCCGATTTTTACTCCTTCAACAAAAGAGGAGACAGGCACCCATGATATAAATATAGATTTTGAAGAGGCCGCAAAGATACTAGGGAAAGCAGATGCAAACACGGTTAAAGAGCTTAGCATTGCAATCTATAAAAAAGGTGTTGAGTTGGCTGATAAAAAAGGGATAATAATTGCAGACACAAAGTTTGAATTCGGTCGCCTTGGCAAAGATATCATTCTTATTGATGAGGCGTTGACGCCTGATTCATCAAGATTCTGGTTAAAAGAGACTTACAAACCAGGTGGTTCGCAAAAAAATTTTGACAAACAATATGTTAGAGATTACCTGATTTCCATAGATTGGAACAGAAAGCCACCGGCGCCAAATCTTCCAATCGAAGTAATCGAAAATACACGCAAGAAATATATGCAGGCATTGAAACTGCTTACAGGAGTTAAGGGATTAGAGGATTAAGGATTATCTCCGATTCCTAACACCCTTTTCTTAAATAACCCTTGGTGCTTGGCAGAAATATGTACGGTAACTGAAAAAATGAATTTTAAGATAAAGACAGTTCCTGTCTCATGTATTGATTCAGAAGATAATACCTACCGTATCACAACCAAAACAAAAATAGATGATCTTATCAATTCCATTAATAAGGTGGGGTTGATAAACCCGCCGTTATTAATAGCAAAGGGATCGGCATTTATTGTCATATGCGGTTTCTGCCGGATTGAAGCATGCCGATATCTTGGATGTGCAGCGCTTGAAGCAAAAATACTTGATTCTGATACAAGCAGGCTCCAATGTGCAAAGATTGCAATAACAGATAATACCATGCAAAGACCGCTTAACCTGATCGAAAAGTCTAAAGCGTTAAGCATGCTTTCCATCTTTTACAAGGATTCTATCAGCCTTTCTAAAGCAGCTTCGGAGCTTGGTTTGCCGGAAAATCCGGATTTGATAAAAAAAATTAAAAACATTTGCTGTCTCCCCTTGTCTGTTCAGGATCACATACTTTCAAATACTATTCCTTTAAGTATAGCCGTGGAACTCGGCATGCTTGAACAGGCTGCAGCGGTTTTACTGGCAAACCTTTTTCATGAATTTAAATTAAGTTTAAATAAGCAAAAAGAAATAATTACCCTGATTAAAGAGATCGCATTTCTCGAAAATATCTCTATAATGGAAGCGCTGCGCAAATGCGATTTCCCGGACATTTTAAATAGAGAGGATATTGACCGAACGCAAAAAACCCAAATAATCAGAACTTATTTAAAGCAGAGGCGATTTCCTGAAATAACAAGAGCAAAAAGAGAATTTGAAAACAATGTAAGTGCGCTAAAACTTGGCAGCGGCATAAAACTAATCCAGCCGGCCGATTTTGAAGGCCAAACCTATATGTTAAATTTAAGGTTTAACACCATTAAGGAGCTTCAAGAACGCGCCGTCAAACTAAACAGCATCGTGAAAAACCCTATTCTTGAGAAAATCCTTTAATATACCACTTATGTTCCCTCTCCTTCCCGATTCTTAAAAGTTTCTCCAAGACGTTAAATTTTTGTATTAATTTAGCCTGTTGAAACAAATCGATTTCAAACAAGCTGCAGCGGTTATATTTTCAAAAAGCTAAAATGTTACAAATTTTTCAACCCCCAAAAAATAATCTTTAAAAAATGAATATTTTTTGTTGACTAAATAAAAAACATCATTTATAAGCCAAATTAATAACTGAATCCCATTCAGTTTATTGTGGAAAAAAACTTAAAGGAGGTTAATTATGGCAAAAAAAGAGGTAGTAGAAACATCAGAAGCTCAAATAGCTGTTCACTGGCAGGAGGAGGATTATGTTTATCCTTCTGAAAAATTTATTAAGCAGGCTAATCTTACTGACGAGAGCGTCTTTGATCGGTTTGGTCTGGATAATTTCCCTGAATGTTACACGGAATATGCTGATCTTTTACACTGGTACAAGAAGTGGGATACCATATTAGACACAAGCGATGCTCCATGCTGGAAATGGTTTGTAGGCGGAAAGATAAACGCATGTTACAACTGTGTTGACAGGCATCTTGAGAAGAATAAAAACAAAACCGCCATCCATTTTGTACCGGAGCCTGAAAACGAACTGGTTCAGCATATCACATATCAGGAACTTTATGTGCGGGTTAACGAGGTCGCAGCGCTTCTTCAGGATTTTGCCGGTTTAAAGGCAGGAGACACTGTAACACTTCATTTGCCTATGACGGCAGACCTTCCTATAACCATGCTTGCCTGCGCCAGGCTCGGAGTTATTCACTCTGAAGTATTTGGAGGGTTCAGTGGAAAGGCATGTGCGGACAGGATAGTTGATTCTAAAAGCAAAGTGCTGATTACGATCGACGGTTATTATAGAAGCGGAAAATTGATTAACCATAAACAAAATGCCGACATAGCCGTCGATATGGCAAAAAAGGACGGCCAGAATGTTGATAAGGTGCTTATATGGCAACGTTATCCTGGGAAAAATTCAACTCCCACACCGATGATTAAAGGACGTGATTATTTTATAAATGATTTACTTAAAAATTACCGTGGTAAAAGGGTGGATCCTGTTCCAATGCCGGCTGAAGATCCTCTTTTTCTCATGTATACCAGCGGCACAACAGGAAAACCAAAAGGGTGCCAGCACAGCACAGGAGGCTATCTTGCGTATGTGACAGGCACATCAAAGTATATTCAGGATATTCATCCGGAAGATGTTTACTGGTGTATGGCTGATATTGGATGGATTACAGGCCATTCATACATAGTTTACGGTCCATTGTCTCTATGTGCCTCAACGGTAATTTACGAAGGGGTTCCCACCTATCCTGATGCGGGCCGTTCATGGAGAATAGCGGAAGAGCTTGATGTAAATATTTTCCATACAGCTCCTACTACTATACGGGCATTAAGAAAAATTGATCCTGATCTGCCTAAAAAGTATAATCATCATTTTAAGCATATGACAACTGTTGGAGAACCGATTGAACCCGAAGTCTGGCGATGGTATCATGAGGTGGTCGGAAAGAATGAAGCTGTAATAGTTGATACATGGTGGCAAACAGAAACAGGGGGTTTTCTTTGCAGCACCGTGCCTGCGATAAAACCGATGAAGCCTGGAAGCGCGGGCCCGGGAGTACCCGGCATTCATCCGATTATTTATGATGAGCTTGGCAATGAAATAAAGGCCGGAGAGGGCAGAGCAGGCAACATTTGTATAAGGAATCCATGGCCCGGCGCTTTTCAGACAATATGGGGAGATCGGGATCGATATGTTTCAACCTATTATGCAAGATACTGCAAGGACAAAAACAGCAAAGATTGGCGAGACTGGCCGTATCTTGCAGGCGACGCCGCTATGGAGGCTGAAGACGGATATTATCGTATTCTCGGCAGAATTGACGATGTAATCAATGTTTCGGGCCACAGGCTGGGAACCAAAGAAATCGAGTCTGCCGCTCTTACGGTAATGGAGGTGGCTGAGGCAGCCGTTGTTCCTGTTTCCGATGAGATAAAAAGGGTTGTCCCTGATCTGTATATTTCTTTAAAGCCAGGATATGAGCCAACCGATGAACTGGCAATGAAAATTTCAGCAAAGATTTGTGAAACAATCGGAAAGATCGCAAAGCCGAGAAGGGTCTGGCTTGTATCTGACATGCCAAAGACACGTTCCGGCAAGATCATGCGCAGGGTTCTTGGAGCTATTTCAAACAAAAAGGACGTAGGTGATGTGACTACGCTGGCCAATCCTGAAATCGTTGATGAAATCAAAAAGAAGGTAGATAAGATAACAGGCAATTAACTAAATCATAACCATTTGATATGATTGACAAGTTGTTTTCGGTTGTAGTGCCGTAAAGCGACATAATGTAGTTTTTTACGAGCTTGTCATTATTAAAGTTTCTACAATTTTGATAGCGAATTTAGGTTTTGAAATACTATTGACAAAAACGAGTATTGGAAGGAGGATTTAATGTCTGACAATGAAAATATAATGAACAGGTGGCTGGTTGTTATTGGGGCAATAGTAATACAACTTTGTTTAGGCGCGATTTATGCGTGGTCTGTTTTTACTCCCGGGCTTGTCGATCCGGCCGGAGTGTATGCATTTACAGCTAAACAGACCCAGTGGGTATTTTCCGTTGGGCTCTTTACTTTTGCAATTGTTATGGTCATTGCAGGGCGCCTGCAGGCAAAGATAACCCCACGTGCCCTTGCTTCACTTGGAGGGATCATCCTTGGCGCAGGATACATTCTTGGCGGTTTCTTTGGAAACACCTTTGCCTCACAGATAATATGCATAGGGTTTTTGGGCGGTGCTGGGATTGGCCTCGCTTATGTTGTGCCGATAGCTGTTGGAGTCAAGTGGTTTCCTGATAAAAAAGGCCTCATCACAGGGCTGGCTGTTGCTGGTTTCGGTTTTGGAGCTCTTATATGGGTTAAATCTGCCGGAGAATGGTTCGATCTGCTTAACAGGCTCAACTTCTTCGGTCTGGGAGGAGTACAAAGCGTGTTTTTGCTTTACGGTGTGATTTTTGGTGTAGTAGTTCTGCTTGGAAGCATTGTCATGGTCAACCCCCCTGCTGGTTGGCTTCCTGATGGTTATACTCCTCCTGATTCCAGCAAAAGTAATGCCTCACAGAATGGTGCTATAGCGTTTGAGACAGGTGAGATGCTCAAGACGCCTCAGTTCTATATGATATTTATGGTCTTTTTCTTAAGCGCGATGGCCGGCTTGATGGTTATTGGATGCATTAAGCTGTTCGGCATAGATGTCCTTACTGCAAAAGGCATTGAAAAAGGGGCTGCATCGGCTATTGCAGGAACTGCAATGGGCTGGTATGCCATATTCAACGGTTTTGGCAGAATTATCTGGGGCAGGGTTTCCGACAGTATCGGCAGAAGGGTTTCCATTTTTCTCATGTGTCTCTTTCAGAGTATCATCATGTTCCTGTTCTTCAAACTAGGCGGGACATCAATTGGTCTTATTGCAGGAGCATGTATTATCGGGTTCAATTTCGGCGGAAACTTTGCGCTCTTTCCCGCAATCACTGCAGACTATTTTGGCAACATTGCTGTGGGCAAAAACTACGGATGGGTATTCCTGTCCTACGGTTTTGCCGGTATTGCAGGCCCTCAGATTGCAGGATTCTTTAAGGATTTGGCAATTTCATCGGGTGCCGGCGTTGATGCGTGGATAAAACCTTTTATGATTGCCGCCACTGGCTGTCTGATAGGCGCTGTCATCGCTCTGCTCAATAAGCCTCCCAAAAAGAGAAAGGCATAACCCACAATGTAGAAGGGGGTGGTAGAATGTCTCCCACCCCCATTTTTTTCTTGATTAAATAAAAAAGAAACATTAGAGCTTAGAGTAAATTTTAACAAATAAATCAAATTCAGTAAATTATGGGAATACAGGAAAGAAAAGAGCGTGAAAGGGGAAGAAGGCGTCAGCAGATCATGATAGCCGCAAAAAGGGTGTTTTATAATAAAGGCTTTGCCAGGGTAACAATGGAAGATATTGCCAGGGAAGCCGAACTTAGCCCGGGCACCCTTTATCTTTATTTCAAAAACAAAGACGAACTATGCGCCTCCCTTTCTCTTAGAATACTTCAATATCTAAATATGAGATTAAGGCATGTAAGCTCTGAAAAGGAGTTAGATGGAAAACAAAAATTAGAGGCATTAAAGAATACCATAATTAATGTTTATGAATTCGACCCCTTAATTCTTGTAAACCTGTTTCGTCTTCAATCAAGTGAAACCCTCAAAAATTTATCGCCAGAACTCCTTGCAGATATCAAAGAACTTTTTAGCAGTTCTCTTAGCGCAATGTCTGATATATTTAATGAAGGCATCAAAACAGGCGTTGTTATTGACAAAAAACCTGAAGCTCTTGCCGACCAGATGTGGGCGTTGTTTTCCGGCATTGTTCTCTGGGGGGAAAGTAAAAAAATAATGTATAACAATAAAGATTATTTGAAGCAGGCTCTTGAAACAGCATTTGAAGTATTTTTGCTTGGAATAAAAAGGGAAAATAGAGTTTAAATTAGTTTTGAGATCCATAAAAAACAAGAACAACTTTTTTAGAAACCCTTGGTTTTTTTCAAGGGTTTCTTTGTTAAACATTAGGAAATAAAAAACCTTGAGGAGGTCAATTATGGCAAAAAATGAAGTAGTAGAAACATCAGAAGCTCAAATAGCTGTTCACTGGCAGGAAGAGAAATATGTTTATCCTTCCAAAAAATTTATTGAACAGGCCAACATAAAGGATGAAACAATTTACGAGCGGTTTGCTTTGAATAATTTCCCCGAATGTTACACGGAATATGCTGATCTTTTACACTGGTACAAGAAGTGGGATACCATATTGGATACAAGTGATGCCCCGTGCTGGAAATGGTTTGCAGGCGGAAAGATAAACGCATGTTACAACTGTGTTGACAGGCATCTTGAGAAGAATAAAAACAAAACCGCCATCCATTTTGTACCGGAGCCTGAAAACGAACGGGTTCAGCATATTACGTATCAGGAACTTTATGTGCGGGTTAACGAGGTTGCAGCGCTTCTTCGGGATTTTACCGGTTTAAAGGCAGGAGATACTGTAACGCTTCATTTGCCCATGACGGCTGAACTCCCAATAACAATGCTTGCCTGCGCCAGGCTCGGGGTTATTCACAGTCAAGTATTTGGAGGGTTCAGTGGAAGGGCATGCGCAGACAGGATAGTTGATTCAAAAAGCAAAGTGCTGATTACGATTGACGGTTATTATAGAGGCGGAAAATTGATTGACCATAAACAAAACGCCGACATAGCCGTCGATCTGGCAAAAAAGGACGGCCAGAAAGTTGATAAGGTGCTTATATGGCAACGTTATCCCGGGAAAAATTCAGTTCCTACACCGATGATTGAAGGACTTGATTATTTTGTAAATGATTTACTTAAAAATTACCGTGGAAAAAAGGTGGATCCTGTTCCAATGCCGGCTGAAGCTCCTCTTTTTCTCATGTATACCAGCGGCACAACAGGAAAACCAAAAGGGTGCCAGCACAGCACTGGAGGCTATCTTGCGTATGTGACAGGTACATCAAAGTATATTCAGGATATCCATCCGGAAGATGTTTACTGGTGTATGGCGGATATTGGGTGGATTACAGGCCATTCATACATAGTTTACGGTCCATTGTCTCTATGTGCCTCAACGGTGATTTACGAAGGGGTTCCCACGTACCCTGATGCGGGTCGGGCATGGAGAATAGCGGAAGAGCTCAATGTAAATATTTTTCATACAGCTCCTACCCTTATACGGGCATTAAGAAAAATTGATCCTGATCTGCCGAAAAAGTATAATCATCATTTTAAGCATATGACAACTGTTGGAGAGCCGATTGAACCAGAAGTCTGGCGATGGTATCATGAGGTGGTCGGAAAGAATGAAGCTGTAATAGTTGATACATGGTGGCAAACAGAAACCGGTGGTTTTCTTTGCAGCACCGTGCCGGGAGTAAAACCGATGAAGCCCGGAAGCGCAGGCCCTGGCGTGCCAGGCATTCATCCGATTATTTATGATGAGCTTGGAAATGAAATAAAGGCAGGAGAGGGCAGAGCAGGCAACATTTGTATAAGGAATCCCTGGCCTGGAGCGTTTCAGACAATATGGGGAGATCGGGATCGATATGTTTCAACCTATTATGCAAAATACTGCAAGGACAAAAACAGCAAAGACTGGCGAGACTGGCCGTATCTTGCAGGCGATGCCGCTATGGAGGCAGAAGACGGATACTATCGTATTCTTGGCAGAATTGACGATGTAATCAATGTTTCAGGCCACAGACTGGGAACTAAAGAAATTGAGTCTGCCGCTCTTACGGTAATGGAGGTGGCTGAGGCAGCCGTTGTTCCTGTTTCCGATGAGATAAAAGGGGTTGTTCCTGATCTGTATATCTCTTTAAAGCCCGGATATGAGCCAACCGATGAACTGGCGATGAAAATCTCGGCAAAGATTTGTGAAACAATCGGAAAGATTGCAAAGCCGAGAAGGGTCTGGCTTGTATCTGACATGCCCAAGACACGTTCCGGCAAGATCATGCGCAGGGTGCTTGGAGCTCTTTCAAATAAAAAGGACGTAGGTGATGTATCTACGCTGGCCAATCCTGAAATTGTTGATGAAATTAAGAGGGTCACATCGTGATTAGCTGATTTTACGAAGGAAGATTAAGAGGGCGCAACCTTAATTTTGAGGTTGCGCCATTTTTCAAGCCTTTGTTTTATTATCTTTTCATATCCCCTGTCTGTCGGAGAGTAGTAAAACCTGCCCTGGAGTTTTTCCGGCAAATAGTTCTGGGGAGTAAATCCTTCTTTATAGTCATGCGCATACTTGTAATCTTTTCCATACCCTATCTCTTTCATCAGCCTGGTTGGAGCATTCCTTATGTGCAGCGGAACAGGTTGCGAGCCTGAACTTTCAATTTCTTTTTTAACCATTTTAGAAGAGATGTATATGCTGTTGCTTTTCGGCGCTGTTGCAAGATAAACAGCGGCCTGGGTTAGAGCCAGATCCCCTTCAGGGTGTCCTAAAAACCTAAATGCTTCCATCGCGTTTAAAGCGACTCCGAGCGCATATGGATCTGCATTTCCAACGTCTTCGGATGCAAACCTGACCATCCTGCGGGCAATATATAACGGGTTTTCTCCAGCCATAAGCATTCTTTCAAGCCAGTAGATCGCAGCATCCGGGTCGCTTCCACGAAGGCTTTTATGAAAGGCTGATATAAGATTATAGTGTTCTTCACCTGACTTGTCATATAAAAGAGCCTTTTTTTGCAAAGCCGTCTCAATAACCTGCAAGGTTATATGCCGGGTTGCCACGTTTTCAGCAGGTTCTGTTTCAGGTATGAGCAAAGAAGCCGCTATTTCAAGGTTGTTTAACGCAATGCGGGCGTCCCCTTCGGCGATCCGTATAAGAAATGAGAGAGCATCCCTGTCAAGCACAAGGCTCATTTTCCCAAGGCCTTTTTCACTGTCTTTAAGGCTGCGATCAATTATGGCCGCAATATTATCAGATGACAGGGCATTTAAGATTATAAGGCGGCATCTGGATAAAAGAGGCGGTATTACTTCAAAGGAAGGATTTTCAGTGGTAGCGCCGATTAATGTTATGAGACCGCTTTCCACATGATGAAGAAACGCATCCTGCTGGGCCTTGTTGAATCTGTGTATTTCATCTACAAAAAGTATGGTGCTCTTCTGGTAAAGTTTCTGCTGATCTTTTGCATCTTCTATAACAGATCTTATCTCCTTTACGCCGGAAAGCACGGCAGAGAAATGAACAAAATATGAACCGGTTTCACCGGCAATAAGTCTGGCAAGAGTTGTTTTTCCGCATCCTGGAGGTCCCCAGAGGATCATTGAAAAAATTCGATCTTTTTCAATTGCCTTGCGAATCAGCCCCTCTTGGTCTACAATATGACTTTGTCCAATAAATTCATCAAGACTCTTAGGACGCATCCTTTCGGCTAGGGGCTTTGATGCGGCTGATGCCTTCTGCGCTCTATATTCAAACAGATCCAAATTTTATCCTTGGTGAAATATTACATTCTTTTTTTGTTTTGTTCGGTGTTGTTTCGTGGTTTCTGTTTTGTGGCTTGAATACCTTTTATCATCCTTGCCTGTTCTCTGCCGGAAGAATAGTCGTACAGGCGTTTTGTCAAGACCTGTTTCAGTCCTGATCTGATTGATAAGATATCTCTTGTAGGAAAAATGGACGGCGTCAGGATAATTTACAAAACAGACAAAAGCAGGCGGTTTTGCCGATACCTGTGTTGCATAATAAAATTTAAGCCGTTTTCCCATGTGAATAGACGGCTCATTTTTTTCGACTGCCCGCTCTAATATCCTGTTTATCTGACCGGTTCCGATACGCAGGGCATACTGGCTGTAAACTTCATCCACAAGTTTGAAGATTTTTGGAACTCTTTGTCCTGTTAATGCCGAGATCGTTATGGCAGGAGCAAAGCTCAGATACTTTGCTTCAATTTTCAGTTGGTCGTAGTGTTTTTTTGCCGTATTGCTGTCTTTTTCAACAAGATCCCATTTGTTCAGCAGGAGAATACAGCCGCAGCCGCGCTCAAAAGCATAACCGGCAATGTTTATGTCCTGTTCTGTAACTCCTTCACCGGCATCCAGGACAATAAGCGCTATGTCACACCTGTCAAGGCTTCTTAGAGCCTTTATAATTGAAAATTTTTCAAGCTTTTTCGACACCTTTCCTTTTCGCCTGATTCCGGCAGTATCAATAAGAAGATATGATTTGCCGTTAATATCGAAGACAGAGTCAACAGCGTCACGCGTTGTGCCGGGAATATCGCTGACAAGAACGCGGTTTTCTCCAAGAATGCTGTTTACAAGTGATGATTTGCCGACATTTGGCCTGCCGACCACGGCAAGCTTTATGATATCTTGTAATTTATCAGGAACAAATTTCGGAAGAGCGAGAATTAGCTCGTCAAGAAAGCCATATATGCCGTAACGATGTTCAGAAGAAACAGAGTATAATTTTTCAATGCCAAGACTGTAAAAATCGAATATATTTTTTTCCTGCTCTGGTCCGTCGATTTTATTTACCACATAAAAAACAGGCTTTGTAACTGAGCGGAGAATCCTGACAATATCTTTATCAAAAGGAGAGATCCCCTGTTTTCCATCAAGCAGAACAATAATAACATCTGCTTCTTCAATTGCCTGCTTAACCTGGAAGCGTGTCTGATGAGCAAAATCATCATCATCATCTAATGAAAACCCACCTGTATCAACAAGGGTAAACTCAATATCATTCCAGCTTGCATCACCATAAATTCTATCCCTTGTAACACCAGCGAAATTGTCAACAAGGGCATCCTTTGATCTGGTGATACGATTAAAAAATGTCGATTTGCCCACATTGGGACGGCCGACTATAGCGACAATAGGTTTCATGTGATAAATATCCATTAATCATTTTAGTTGTAACCAACCACAAAGATATATATGATAATCGACCATCGTATATCTTTCAATAAAAAAGATTGATATGCTCAGTTCTGGTTGCGAATCAAAATGCGCAAAAACCAACAGCCTTTAGCCTACAGCCTAAACAGCCTGAATGGTTCGGAAGTTATGATAATACTCGGCATTGAAACATCCTGTGATGAAACAGCCGCGGCAGTTGTGGTTGACGGCACAAAAATTTTATCCTCTGTTGTATCATCTCAGACAGATATCCATCATCCATACGGCGGTGTTGTGCCTGAACTTGCTTCAAGGAAACATATTGAGTCTATTGTTCCTGTCGTCAAGGAAGCGATCAGTAAATCCGGCATTGATTTAAAACAGCTTGATGGAATTGCCGTGACCCAGGGGCCCGGGCTTATAGGTTCGCTGCTTGTCGGTTTTTCCTTTGCAAAGGCATATGCTTTTGCCCTTGATATTCCATGGGTGGGTGTAAATCACCTTGATGGACATATTAATTCGGTCTTTTTAGAGTCTGACCCGCCTCCTTTTCCTTTTGTGGCGCTGTTGGCATCAGGCGGCCACACAAGCATCACCCATGTTGTTTCCCATACTGAAATTGAGCTTATGGGGCAAACCAGGGATGATGCTGCCGGAGAGGCATTTGACAAGGTTGCCAAACTGCTTGGTCTTGGCTATCCCGGAGGAATCGTTATTGAGAGACTTGCTAAAGATGGAGATCCGGGGAAGATTGATTTTCCCAGGACATATCTGGACAAGTCTGAATTTGATTTTAGCTTCAGCGGGATTAAAACAGCCGTAAGCCGGTATGTGAAGATTCACGAAGACAGCTATAAACAGCAGATTCCTGATATTACGGCAGGATTTCAGGAATCAGTCATTGATGTTTTGTCATATAAGGTCATTAACGCCGCGCTGCAAAAGAGCTGCGATCATATTGCTGTGGTTGGAGGTGTGGCGGCAAACAGCAGGTTAAGAGAAAGGTTAAAACAGGATGCCGGCGAAAGACGAATTACAGCCCATATACCATCTTTACATCTTTGCGGCGACAATGCGGCAATGATTGCAGCAATCGGTTACCATTATTTAAAAGACGGAAAGGTATCCGGCATGAATGATGATGTATTTTCAAGGGTAAAAACAGGCTGGTAATAAGACCGGCATGCAACCAATCTTGACATTAAATGATATTTTTTCTATAAATTCCAAATTTAATGGATTCGTAAAAAGTCGAACTCATCAAAGCTTATTGAAATGATAAAATAAATTAGGCAAAATCTCAGTATAAGGAGAAGGCTATGAAGAGGAAATTCTGGATCTTAAGTTTGATTATGTTGTGGCTTAGCATTCCTTTTGCGGCACAGGCTGCAGAGATGACCGGACGCGAGATCATGAAAAAGCAAAAGGAATTGCATAAAGTGCAAAGTGAAATCGGAGATGAAATCATGCTCCTCGTTGACGAGGACGGCAGCAAGGAAAAGAGGCAGGTCAAACGCTATGCAAAGGAGGTGGGCGACGATGTTCATCATTATCTGATCGCATTCCTTAGCCCCGCTGATATCAAAGGGACGGCCCTCCTTACATGGGAACAGAAAGAGCGTGAGAACGATCAGTGGCTGTACCTTCCGGCACAGAAAAAAATGCAGCGTATTGCAAAGGGAAGCAAGAAAAATTACTTTATGGGCACAGACTTTACATATGAAGACATGGAACCGGAAGATATTGACAGCTTTAACTACACGATTCTGCGTTTGGAAAAGCTGAATCAGGACAAGAAGGATTCTGACTGTTATGTGATTGAATCTGTTCCTGCCAACAACGAAAAGAAAAAAGAGAGCGGATATTCCAAACGTATTATGTGGATAGAAAAGGAATACCTGTGCACCCTTAAGGTAGAGTTTTACGATCGCAGAGACAGGTTGCAGAAGACACAAACCAATCATGCGCTGGAAAATGTTTCCGGGACAATATGGCGCGCGAACAAAAGCCTGATGAACCATCTGGAGAGAAAACATAAAACCCTTACAGGCACTACGTCGAGAAAAATCAACACGTCTGTAGAGGATTCTGTCTTTACAGAACGATTTATACTCTCCGGCAAGCATATCCAGTAAAGAAAAGTGCCTAAAGTATATTAAAGTGCCTAAAATGCCTAAAGTTAAGGAATTCTGCTGTTTTATACCAGGCAGGCAGGAAGGTTTCTTAAACCATTAATACACAATTGGGGTGGACTCTAAGTGGTTTTGGGTTATCAATTAGCACGCCGAAGGCGTACCACAACTTTAGGCACTTTAAATACTTTAGCTCACTTTAGGCACTCATGTTCGCACCGAAGGTGCGCTATATTGAAGGTAAAAGGTTATACTTATGCGTAAATTTATGCTGTGGAGTCAAATGCACCCGTGGCTTGTGATTCTTACTGTTGCTATTGTCACAATTTTTGCCTTATACAGCGCCCGCAACGTAAAGATTTCCGCTTCAACGGAAGGTATGATGATTCAGGGGGATCCTGCCCAGAATTATTATCGAGAAACCCTGAAAAAATTTGGGACAGATAATATCACCGTCATCTTTATCAATGACAAAAACCTCTTTACCCCGGAAAAACTGAAACAATTAGATGATCTGGTTTTCAAGTTCGAGGAATTACACGGAGTCAGCAAGGTTGAAAGTCTTTATTCCGTAACCAACTTTAAAGGAGTTGACGGCGCCCTTGAAACAAATCCCCTTATGGACTGGCCGCCCGAAACTCTGGAAGAAGCTAAACAGGTAAAAGCAGACGCGCTTAGGAATCCCATATTTCTTAACAACCTGATTTCAAAAGATGGTACGGCTACGGCAATAAACCTTTTTGTGAAAGTAGATTCTGATGATCCTGATTTTAATGTTAAGTTTTCCAGACAGGTAGATGAAATCATAAAACCGTTCCAAAACCGGTTTGATAGCATATTCCAGATCGGTCTTTCCTACACCCGCCGTTTGATAAGTGATAATATTATAGGAGACACGGTTAAACTGGTGCCAATGGCAATTTTTGTTCTCCTGTTAACTTTGATCGTATTCATGCGTTCAGCCAGCGGGGCTGTGTTGCCTATGCTTACGGCAGGCACAAGTATCATCTGGACAGCCGGTTTTATGGCTCTGGCGGATATTCCTCTTAATGTGCTTACCGTTATCGTGCCTTCACTTATCGTTGTTATAGGCTCGACAGAAGACATACATATCCTTTCCGAATATTTAGAAAGTATTGGAGAAACGAATGGCAATAAAACCGAGGCTATTAAAATTATGTCCGGGAAAGTCAGCACGGCAGTACTCCTAACCTCGCTTACGACTTTTATAGGTTTTTTTTCCATTACGTTAAACCAGATAACCCTGCTCAAACAATTCGGTATGGTGGCTGCATTTGGTCTTTTTGTTAATCCTGTTATCACCTGTTTTCTTGCTCCGGTTTATCTCCGTTTTTTTGGTTCTACAAAAGTCAAAAGGACCGAAGAGCACAAAGTAAGTTTCACAGACCGCTTTTTCGGCATACTTGCCGATAACATACTAAAGATTATTTACAGTAATAAACGGCTGGTTCTTGTTTTTTTTCTGGGCATAGCTGCTGTCATCGGATTTTTTACATTGCAGGTCAATGTAGATAATGACCTTTTAGGCTATTTCAAAAAAAATTCGGCGATACGCAGCCGCAGCCAGACACTTCATAATAATCTGGCAGGCGCTCAAACCTTTTTCATCCGCATAAACAGCGGGTTTCCCGGCGCCTTTAAACAGCCTGAAAACCTTGCTTACATTGCTCAAACACAAAAATACATGTCCGAAAAAGGGTGGTTTGATAAAACAAAGTCCCTGGCAGATGATATATCCATCATACACAGAGAAATGAACAACGGTGATGAAAAATACCTAAAGGTGCCCGATTCGACCGACCTTATTGCCCAGTACCTCCTGTTTTTACGCAGGGATGATATTTCCCGTTATGTGACCGCAGATTTCAGTGAAGCAAATATTCTGGTGAGACATAACATAAGTTCCTCCTACGAACTTGCCGATGCGCTTAACGACCTTGAGAAACACATTAAAAAGACATTGAATCCTCATTTCCTGTTGGGATTTACCGGCGAAAATATCCTTGTTAATGCAGCGGCTGACAGTATGGCCGAGGGACAGGCAAAATCACTCTCCCTGGTCCTTGTTCTCATCTTTATCATTATGTCGCTCTTATTTGTCAATGTTAAGGCCGGTTTCCTCTCACTGATCCCAAATATATTTCCAATAGTTCTTTGCTTCGGCATTATGGGTATTTTCGGCATCCCCTTAAATACCGGAACCGCCATGGTGGCGGCGATCGCTATTGGAATTGCCGTGGATGACACCATACATCTCATGAGCCGTTATAATACTGAGATGCGCATACTGCAAAGCCAGGACAAGGCCATTAATGTGTGTATGCATGCTGAAATAAGGCCTGTCATTTCAACATCTATAGCCTTGTCCCTGGGATTTGCCGTTCTGGGTTTTTCTAATTTTGTTCCTATCATCTGTTTTGGTCTGCTTTCATCAATGGTAATGATATTTGCCGTCATAGGTGATTTGTTTATAACCCCGATTCTGCTTTCATCCACTCAGCTGATGACTATTTGGGATATGATAGGCCTTCAGCTTCAACAGGCGGTTATAAAGGGTGCGGAACTGTTCCGGGATCTCAGACCATGGCAGATAAAAAGGATCGTTTTGCTGGGCAGGATTCTTACCGCCGAAGCCGGGGGGGTGGCCGTATCACAGGGAGAAGAGGGATCAAGTATGTATCTCCTTCTTGAAGGCAGGGCCGAAGTAATAACAAAGGACAAAAAAACCGGCAAGGGAATCATCCTTGCGAAACTTAACCCCGGTGATGTTTTCGGTGAAATAGCTCTTGTGGAGCCAGGCCCGCGATCTGCCGACGTGTGTGCCTTAGAACCGATTAGTTATCTTGAAATTGACTGGAATGGCCTTAAAAGAATTCAAAAAATTTATCCCCGTATAGCCAGTCGCTTGTTCCTTAACCTGTCGCGGATTTTAGGGCGGCGCCTGGTACAGACGGATAAACTTCTTTTTGAAGCAAAATAAATAATAAGGATATATAGTTATGAACCGGATAAAATATTTTGTTGCATTTTTTCTGACATTTTTTCTGGTCTTTGGTCTTCAGCAGGTTATGGGCGCTGATGATCTTGATTTGTTAAAAGATATGGACAAAGAGATATCGCCTGCAAAAGAGAGCTCCGGCGATGCTCTTGATCTTTTAAATGAATTAGGGGAAGCGCCGGCTGAGAAAAAGAATGACCAATTTAAGTGTCTCACCCAGATCGGCAAGAACTTTGAGGGAAGCCTTCAATTGCGCGGCCATGTTTTTTACCGGGAACCGGAAGACAGGGAAGGCCTTGACAAGAGGAATCCCGTCGGAGATGCTCTTCTGAGATTTAAAACATGGACGGGCAACGACAAATTGCGTCTGGATTTTTCCGGCTGGCTGGAAGCAGGAACTCAAGAGGATACCTATGAGGGCGTTTTCAGGTGGATGCAGGATAATGACCGTCAACGGCGCTATCTGGAATTAAATGAACTTTACCTTACTATTTTTCGGGGCGACTATGACATAACAATAGGCAAAAAGATTTTTCAGAATGGAATTTCAACTCTTTACTCTCCTGCCGACAGATACCGTCCCACGGATTCCAATGATCCCCTGGACCCCAAGGATTTTGGGGCATGGCAGACAAAAGTGGATTATTACCTTGATAAGTTTACCCTCACGGCAGCCATATTTCCGGTATTCAATACCGGCAAGCCGCCCAGTGCGCATTCCCGCTGGTCAGGCGATACAGGAGATTTTGATATTTATGAAGAAGATACAGATACCTCCGACAATGAAGCCGAAGAGGATTTTCCCAATATTTCAATTGACAATGCCAGTTATTTTGCCAGGTTGAAGACAACCTTTCGCGGCTGGGATTTGTTTACATCTGCTTATCATGGCCTCAACCCTTATTATGTTTTGAGAGAGGAAACCCGTGGGGCTACAACAGTTACCATCAAAGAGAATGTAAAGGTAGGCAACTACGCCGTTGGTTTTTCAACGGATTATAAAAAATGGGAGTTCCATGGTGAAGGTCTGTTCAGCTTCGCTTACGACGGAAAGGACGATAATTATATCAACTATGTCGGCGGCTTCACATACACTGTTGATGAATTGGCTAAAAAGATGTTTCTGGAAAAAATTGACGTAACCATAGAATATGCAGGAGAAGCGGTAACAAAAGAACAATGCGCCGATAATTATACAAGAAGTTCACGGAAAAGCAGACTTGGCCGCAATAATATTTTCACCCGTATTAATTTTAAATATAATGAAGATTTAAGCTTTCAGTATATTTCGGATTTTGAATTCGATCCAACAGGCCGATACAACAAAATACAGTCCAAGTATAAAATCCAGCAGGGGCTTGAACTGGTTCTTGCCGCTGAATTTTTTAACGGCAAGAGCGACAGCTACTATGGTAGATGGGAGCGGAATGATCGGATTATAACCTCTTTGAAATATAGCTTTTAAGATGGGGCAGGGAGACTTTGCATGCTGGATGTTGAGATAGCGAGAGGTTATATTCCAGGCTCGATCGGTCGAGTTGCTGAACTTCATGGCATATACTATCATGATAACTGGAATTTTGGATTTTCCTTTGAGGCAAAGGTGGCTACCGAGCTTTCAGAGTTCCTTGGGCGATATGACGAAAATCGTGACAGCTTCTGGGTTGCGTTGCTTGATGGTCGCGTTGAAGGCTCCATAACAATCGACGGGATTCACGCCCAAAAAGAGGGAGTGCATCTTAGGTGGTTCATTATTTCTGATGTTTTGCGCGGAAGAGGTGTCGGTAATAGGCTCATTAACACTGCTGTTGGGTTTTGCAAAAACAAAGGCTACAAGCAGGCATACCTGTGGACATTTGAAGGGCTTGACGCGGCGAAACACCTTTACGAGAAGAGCGGTTTCAAGCTCGTTGAACAGCGCACAGGAGCCCAGTGGGGTACAGAGGTCAACGAGCAGCGTTTTGAACTGCGGTTCAGATAGGGGATGAGGAGATTCACACCGGACTTA
Organism: Candidatus Desulfaltia sp.; assembly: GCA_030656555.1. Lineage (GTDB taxonomy): Bacteria > Desulfobacterota > Desulfobacteria > Desulfobacterales > ETH-SRB1 > Desulfaltia. The sequence continues at coordinate 35,575 of JAUSPN010000067.1, forward strand.
TCTGCGCAGTTGATATTTCCTTACGGCCTTGTCGTGGTCTTTTATGTTCGTTGAAAACTTATGTGTTTGGTCCTTTTTTGAGACAAAATAAAGAAAATTTGTGTCAGCAGGGTAGAGGGCCGCTTCTATTGCTTTAATTCCCGGGTTTGAGATAGGGCCTGGCGGCAGACCTTTAATTGTATATGTATTATAAGGACTTTGGGCTAAAAGATGCTTTCGTGTTATATTGCCGTCAAAGTCCTTTAAACCGTAGATGACTGTAGGATCACTTTCAAGGCGCATCCTTTTCTTTAAACGATTGTGAAAAACCGATGAGATAATCGGCCGCTCAAAAGAAATACCTGTTTCCTTTTCAATAATCGATGCAAGTGTCACCACCTGATGAATCGATAAATTAATATCTTTTGCCCGGTTTTCCCATTTTTGATTAAATATCGACCTGAATTGCTCAACCATTGTAACTATTATTTTTTCCTGCGTTATATCTTTTGGAAAGCAATAGGTATCCGGGAAGAGATATCCTTCAAAGGTTTCAGCATTAATTCCATGCTTATGCACAAAAGATGGGTCTGTTGCCGCTCTTAAGAAGTCTTCTTTTGTTCCAAGTTTTGCGTTGGAAATAATTGATGCGATCTGTTTCAGATTATAACCTTCCGGTATGGTTATTTTATAGAGCCGGACCTTTCCGCTCGCCATTGTTTCCAGTATTTGTATTGGAGACATGGATGAAGAGAGCAGGTATTCACCGGCCTTTATCTTTTTGTCGCAGCCTTTAATGCGGGCCAGCAACTTAAATTTAACCGGATTTTTTATAATACCTGTATTGCTGAGATAGCCGGCAATAGTCGAAAGGTTTTGGCCTGGCAATATTACTACAACCTTTTCTGAATTATCGGCATCTGCGCTTTTATCCGCATAAACTAAAATATCAAGAAAGAGGCATGACACGACTGAAAAAGAGATAAATAGGGATATTAAAAAAAATGTTTTTATTTTTTCCAATTTACAATATTCTCCGTAACTCCATAATATCTTAACCTTTTGAAAATAAATTTACTTTTACCACGGAGCACACAGAGATCACAGAGAAACATAAGGATAAAAAAACAAATTAATTTACTCTGTGTACTCTGCGATCTCTGTGGTAAAAGTTTTTTACAAATGCAGATAGTTTGTTGCATAAGACTAACGTATTATAAAATATCAATAAACTATATATTAAACACCTGCAAGTTGTTTAAGCTCTGGAATAATATACTGCAATGACAGAAAATGATCAATATCATGGTTTTGAACAGGGACCGATCAGGCCGCCAAGCGAGGCGCGCAGCCTTCTTATACGCGTAACAAGGAACTGCCCCTGGAATCGCTGTACATTTTGTCCTGTATACAAAGGTTCCCGTTTTTCCATACGCAAGGTCGAGCATGTTAAAAAGGATATTGATTCGGTTTACAGATATGTTGAGGCTTTGCAACAGATGGGCGGAGAATCCGGGAGTATAAGTCGAATTGATGCTAATAAAATTGCAGAAAATATCAATCAGGTTGACCGCCAGGCCTTTTTTGCAGCATTGAATTGGTTTAATAATTCTATGAGCTCTATTTTTATACAGGATGCAAACAGCCTGTTTATTAAACCTTCCGACATGGTAGAGATTCTCTTGTATCTTAAAAAGCGATTTCCATTGCTAAAAAGAATAACATCTTATGCACGATCTCATACAATCGCACGGATAAAGGAGGATGATTTAAATGCAATAAGGGATGCGGGCTTAAACAGAATCCATATAGGGCTTGAGTCCGGTTCCGACCTTGTTCTTAAAATGGTCAATAAAGGGGCGACAAAGGAAACACATATTAAGGCGGGGATCAAGGTTAAAAATGCCGGGATAGAGCTTTCCGAGTATATAATGCCGGGTCTTGGAGGAAGAAGGTATTCCGACATTCATGCCCTGGAAACAGCCGATGCTTTAAACAGGATAAATCCCGATTTTATACGCATTAGAAGCCTGGCAATCCCAGGCAATATCCCTCTTTTTGAGGATTATAAGGCAGGTCGTTTTGAAAAATGCTCAGATCTTATGACGGCCAATGAGATTTTAATGCTTATTGAGAACCTGGAAGGCATTACAAGTATTATCAAGAGTGATCATATCCTGAATCTTCTTGAGGAGGTGGAAGGCGCTATGCCGGAAGATAAAGAGCATATGCTTTCTATTATCCGATCATTTACGTCAATGGACCCGAAAAGTAGATGCCTGTATCAGGTCGGCAGGAGGCTTAACCTGTTTCATTGTCTTGGTGATCTGAACAATGCCCGAAGCATGGCAAGGGTTGAAAAGATTTGCAATGAGCTTGGGGTTACTCCTGAAAATGTTGATGAAATAATAGATGAACTTACACAAAGATTTATTTAGCGTTTGAACGAAAACTATCCAAAGCTGTCATTTCGAGCGGAGCGAGAAATCTTATAGTTATGCAACCAGACCAGAACGAACCTGCCGGGATATATTTACACATCCCTTTTTGTTTAAGGAAATGCCCTTATTGTGGTTTTTATTCAATAAGCGATCTGTCTCTTAAGAAAGCATTTCTTAAAGCCCTGATGCGTGAAATGCGCATTCTTGGTAATATCCCCTTTGTGTTTGACACAATCTACATTGGAGGTGGAACCCCTTCGATCTTAACGGCAGAAGATATTGGTGAAATAGTTGAGACAGCCCGACAGTTCTTTAGAATTTCTGCGGACGTTGAAATAACAATGGAAGTAAATCCCGGCGCTGTGGATCAAGAGCGCTTTATCGGTTATAAGAGCGTTGGGGTAAATCGGATTAATATCGGAGCGCAGTCATTTCAGGACACAAACCTTTTATTTCTTGGGCGGATTCATTCAGAAAAGGATATAAATCCTGCGGTAAAATGGGCTCGAAAGGCTGGTTTTGATAATATGGGGCTTGATCTTATTTACGGCATTCCGGGGCAGACAAGGAAATCATGGCTTCTTGACTTGCAAAAGGCCGTTGATCTTAGACCTGAACACCTCTCATGCTATATGCTTACCTATGAACCAGGCACCCCAATGGATAAAGACCGGCAGGAAGCAAGGTTTTGTCCTTTGCCTGATAATCTTGCAGGTGATATGTTCGAATCAACAATAGAATTTTTAAGCGCAAACAACTACGTTCAATATGAGATATCAAATTTTGCGCTGGTTCAATCAGATAAAAAGGCAGATAAAAGGGACAACAGGTCAAGGCATAACAGAAAATACTGGTTGTCTGCGCCGTATATCGGGCTTGGCCCTTCAGCCCATTCATTTGTTGAGCCTGTGCGTTACTGGAACACCCGCAGCGTGACAAAATATATCAAAGATGTCAATGGAAGCAGGCTTTCAATAGACGGAAAGGAGGTTTTATCAAGGAAGCAACAGATGATAGAGGCGATTTCGCTTGGGTTGAGAATGACGGATGGAATAAAAACAGATGCTTTTGACAAAAAATTTGATGTAAGCTTTAAAAAAACATTTGCCGAAACAATAGCGTATCTTGAAGAAGACGGGTTGATTAAACTCACTGAAAACCGATGCTCACTTACACGCAATGGGATGCTGTTTGCGGACAGCATAACCTCCATGCTGATATAATGGACATCCCCAATCGTCCCTCAATCTATTTCTTCCGCTTATCACGAACATAAAGGGCCTTTGAATTGGTGGTGCCTATTTGCCTTTCTTCTATGTCAAAAAGCTTTGTTGCAGAAACCAGCTCACCCAACTTTCCATACCCGTAATTACGTGGGTCAAACTCAGGTGATTGTTTCGCAATATTACTGCCGACAGATGAAAGATGAGCCCACCCGCTTTCATCGGAGGATGCTTCCACTGCATTACGTAGCAGGCTTACCAGTTTTGTGTCTTGTTTTAACTCCACACTGGATTTCTTGACAATCGCTTTGCTTTCATCGGTCTTCGCGCGAAGGACCTCTGTGTAAATAAATTTGTCACAAGCTGAAACAAAAGCGGAAGGGGTCTTTTGCTCTCCAAAGCCATACACCAATAATCCTGATTCTCTAATTCTTGACGCCAGCTTGGTAAAATCACTATCACTCGATACTATACAGAATCCGTTAAAGTTACTGGTGTACAACAAGTCCATTGCGTCAATAATCATTGCGCTATCAGTTGCATTTTTCCCTTTTGTATATGCAAATTGCTGCATTGGCTGAATAGAATATTGCAATAGAACATCTTTCCATTTTTTCAGGCCAGGCGACGTCCAATCGCCATAGATTCTCTTGACGCTGGCTATCCCATAATTTGCTATCTCTGACAGTAAACTATCCACAATGTTTGGTTGAGCATTATCCGCGTCTATAAGAACTGCTAACTTATCAGTGTTTTCCATGGTTTTTTAGTCCTCCAATTACTTACTAACGCTACCGGTACGCCCAAAATTTATAATATGTTGTAATATATTGATTTTATGTTCTTTTTATTTTTCTCTTGACAGGAGGATATAGGATTATCCCTATCCCTATAGGCATTTTGCATATTATAACCAACTATTCAAGATACCCATTCCTCTCCAAATGCACCACATACTCATCAAGACCCTTTGTACACCCGTACATCTTCTTCAAGTCGCTCAATTGTACCCAAAGTTCCTTTGCAATTAAACGCAGTATTTTGTCACTTAAATCTCTATGAGAACGAGAAAAACGCGTAGTGGCTACCTTTTTGCCATGAACGAAGAATGAGACAGCTTCATGTTTACTCCCAAAAACTTCTTGAAATCCAAACTTTTTCAATAAACACCTACGAAGATCGTTTTTGGAGATTGCCATAAGATTTTTATGATGAGATTATAAAGCGATAAGCATACTTTTGAGATTTCTAAGTTGGCGCAAAAGGGCAGAAGAAAGGAGAGGTTCCGAACCTTTTAGTTCTTCAAAAAGATCTATCAACATCCCGACAAAGTCATCCGCGGCTCCTTGTTCGGTGTCACCAACTCCATAAACAGGAAACCCTGAAGAAGATGCGATAATTTCACCATCTTCATCAGGTTCAAATTCTATCATTAGGGGATAACGTAGCTGATACTCAGGGACATTAATTTGATAAAGCATGGAAATAGATTTGTGTTGTTGAGGGTGGATACGATATTTTTGCGATTGTGCTACAACGTAAGGACTTCTCGCAAGTTGTGGATGAGTTTGCAACGCATGAAGTGTTCTTTCATTTACAATAAATTGTGTCTTTTGGTATTGTTCAGGATGTATTGCCAATGTTGTCATGACTTTTCCTCTACATCTACTCCATCATCTTGTTTTTGAACGACACGGTCAAGAAAATCTTGCGTGTTCTGCCGTATAACGTTGGCAAATGCTACCATATTCTCACGAGTAATCGCGATTTTAACTCTTGGTTGAATTTCTAAGCTTTCAGGAAGTTGTTCTTTCCCTCCAAGGAAAACCGCAGAGATCTCGCCAAAAACAAGATAAAATTCAGACCCCGTATGAGAAATAAGGAGTTGATTTGCATACACTGTAGGTGCTTGAGTAACATCACCCCATTTGACAGGGAGAACGACTCCATCCGGTTTATGTTCGTTATTATCCATATCTTACAGTTCCTCTTAGTGTTTAGTACTTCTCGTTTCTATCATAATACCACACTTTACATCCTTATGGCAAATGAAGATTTAGTCAACAAAAAACGTGTATAGATTCTATTCTGCCCTGCTCAAGGTATTTAATAGATGCCGGCTGAAATCAGCGGCGCAGTTTACTGCGTCCGTTGAATTGACTTGTGTACGCCCGGCATGGGCGTGAACTTATGGGGTGAAAGTCCCCTATACGTGAATCCCGTTAATATTTTGATATATTAACAAAAGTATTAGCCGAAGGCAAGGGCGGAATCGTGAGGTTCTGTCTGAAGGCGGTCGAGTAGCCCCAAGGAACTGCCCCTTAAGGCTCTCACAAAACCGGACGTGAAACTCTCGCTTCATCCGGCTCTTATCATTCAGCCCGATACACATACCCGATTCCAGTGTGCCAAAAGTAGTCTGTTCCTTCTTCTGAAAGCATTGACTCTTTTAGCTGCCTGTATCAATGTCTTGAGTTTCTTGTACTTGCGCTTTGCCCAACGGCTGAGTTTCTTATCAAAATGGAACAGGACGTTAGTAATTGGGGTGGAAAAGGGGGGTTGAAATTACGCGTTTCTATTCTTTCAGGGACAAGAATTGATCGACGATCAGTTTTTGGCCTCTATTGGCCGCTCGACTGACAGCGGATTTGCTCAGTCCGAGGTGCTTGCCAACCTCCGTTGCCGTCAGGCCCAGATCTCGAATCGCCCAGTAGGCCAGAACACTACGGGCACGTACCCGATTGGGCTGTTTTCCGGGCACAGCCGTAGCAGGGTGTGGATGTCTTTTGCAAAACAGAACCGAGTCTTTCCAGAAACCGGTTTCGATCGGTATTGTCTTTAAAAATGTTTCGTCGCTCAATACCCCTGCATATGATATGATGCAAGGCACCCGGCGCATCTATTCTGGCTTGACGTGGCATGTGACTTCATTACCCCAAACAAATGAAAAAAGAAACGCCTAAATTCAACCCCCCCCCCTTTGCGTCCCAGGGGGCAATACTACAACAATGCCTCCCCCAAAATGGCCTTGTCCCTATTTGTTCCCTGGGCTGCTTTTGGGGGCATTCCTTATATACTCGACAAAAAAGGCGAGGAAGATTGAAAAGAAAAGCCCGACAACTGCGGCAAGAAGCGCTGTTTTTTTCAGGTTCCTCGATCTCGTTTCAAAGTTTTCAGGATCCTTGATGACCTGAACAGCGCCAGCCACCAGTTTTCTCTGGTATTCCATATTCAGATCATTCGCCCTTTGCGACAGAAGGCGGATTTTATCCTGTATGGCCTTTAAAGATTCCTGTATGCAGGCAATCTTTTCTTTCTCGTTTCCCTCTTTCTTTCCCTTTAATATGTCAATCTTTTTCTCCAGGAACTCCTTGTCAACTTCCAGGTTCTTTGCCTCTACCTCCGCCTTCAGTGCCGTCTTCAGAAGAGATGAAAAATAGTCGTTCTTTATCAGATTTTCAATGAATGAGGAATCGAGAACCAGGCTTGTCCCTTTTTCCTTACCCACGTCCTTCGACAGTTCATACCTGCCGGTCTGCCTCA
>JAUSPN010000068.1 GCA_030656555.1 Candidatus Desulfaltia sp.
CTGTAACCCGGCTCATCCCGATGACCTCTTTTTCCATCTCTTTTTTCCGGCTCGCATCCATTTCTTCAACAGCTTTAGGAGGCCTGAATTCCTTCACAGGTATTCCCTTTGCCTCAAAAGTGCAGGCTGAAAGAGACAAAATAAACAGGCCCGCAATAACGGCCAAAAATATATTTCGTATTCTGTAGATCATTCTGTAATTCTCCGTCAAACTAATGCCGTGCCTTTTTACAATTTCACTCAGCAATATATTTTACGCGACAACTATAAATTGAATTTTTATATATAATTATATCTCAAAAAGAGCATAACATCAACATATTATTTCATATCCCTTCCACGCACCTTTTTCATAATAACATAAAATAGAGCTGTTGCAACATACCTTACGACCTCACATATACGAAACAGATAATATGATTCCCTGAACTCTAAATTCTTATTATACCACCTCTGAATCAGGATATGCGGCGGTGGAAAAAATGTTCTGAATAAAAACCGGCACTTATTAATAAAACCCCTATTCAATGCCAGGTAAATCAGATAACTGCTGCCCTTAATCCTATTGTTGGAAAGTTGAAGAGAAAGGAAAAATCTCTCCCCAATAGTAATATGCAATGGCCGCAAGCTATTTATAACCTTATCCGGAATCCTTAAAGAGGAATAATCTCTAACAATGGTTAAGCTAAAATGCAACAACCTTGACAGGTTAAAATCCCGGCTTTCTCTAATGATAAAGTCCCAGTCAACGCTTTTTTCATAGGTTTTTATGGATTGAAAGATATCATAAATCAGTATCAACCGATCAAAAGAATGGCCTATCCTCAAGGCATGTTCACAAAGATAGATTATCAGGTGGCTGGGAGAGAGTATGCGGGACTCAACATCGGCGATCATAGCAGGAACCGACATTTTCCATATCCGCTCCATATCTATCTGCGGAGCAAACATATATGCCGGAACCGAGGTATTCACCAGATGCCAGTGAATATGGATTGACAGCGAGGACATATCCCTTCGATAATCAAGACTGGCCAGATATCCCACCGGATTATTAACAGCCCTGGCCGCTGAGCTGTCTCTGGGAAAACATCCAAAAGAGGACAGGCAGCTATCGACCTTTTGAAGGCTATCTTTTTTTACCAGTATATCTATGTCGGACATCCCTCTCATAGCGATACCCGGATAAATATGTTCTGCCAGGGCAACCCCTTTAAGCATGATGAACGGTATTCCCTCATCTTTGAATCTGCCAAGTATCTCCTTTAATTCGCCCAGCGCAGACATATTCTTCATCAGGTTTGAATTATACTGTTTCTGCAAATACCGACAGGTTTCAGCAGGCATCATCTCTTTAAGATTGTTTTTTTTTATTTCGCAGAAAAGCACGCCCGCAACACCCTCGCTTATTGCGGTCTCAACAATATAATCCCAATCCGGAGAACCAGGGGAAAATTGTGATAATGTATCCCTGCAAGCCTCTCCGAAAAGGAGTTTGAGCAACAACCTGTCCTCTCTTTTCCAGGCCATTAATTTGTCCCTTGCAACAATTTACAGGAAAATCGGAAATCAGCAGTCGAATAACTATCTGAAAAAAATTAATCTTGAATTTAAGTAACTAATATTATACATATCATCTTTCAAATAAAATCTAAACCAGGATATATGAAAATCATATTAAAAAATAATGATTATTTGATGCAAGACCTTGAAAGCATATTCAGGAAAGAAGAGGATGGGGCATTTCTCTTTGATCCCAAAAGCGGCAATCTAAAATACATAAACTGCATGGGAGTCAATATTTACCAACTATGCAGCGGCAACAGATCCGTCGCAGATATCACATCACTAATTGCAGAAAATTATAGAGATATCCCTGAAAGACAGATAAAAGAGGATATCAAAAATTTTCTTCAAGACCTTATTGAAATGAAATTTGTAACTATTCAGCCACAGATTCACACAGATAAACGCAGATAGGTTTAAATACAAGTAATCAATAAAGGAGCATAAGGATTGAAACTCCCCACAGCCCCGCTGGGATCTCCACTTTGCTCCGACAAGCTACGGAGAATGCGCTTAAAAGAAAAAATATCAGTGATGATCAGCGTAGATCGGTGGCTGAATAGCTACTGAAATTTTTGAAAAAAGAAAGAAGTATAGATGACCGAAAATGATCAAGAATATCCGCTAAGCACTATCTATCTTTACCTGACGGACAGATGTAATTTAAGATGCAGCCACTGTTGGATTACACCTGCACATAACAGGTCAGGCGAGAATATAAATAGCAAAATCGACATAAAATATCTAAAAAGAGCAATCATTGACGCAAAATCGATCGGCCTGACCTGCGTAAAACTGACAGGCGGCGAGCCTTTTTTGAGAAAAGATATCCTCGATCTTATCGATTTCTTATCCTCAAATGATATTATAGTCGATATTGAAACAAACGGCACTCTCCTGAATGAAGAAATTGTTGAAAGATTGAATGACAGTTCCGTCAATCAGGTATCGGTCAGCCTGGATGGCGCGTCAGAGAAATCACATGAATCGATTCGCAAAGTAGCTGGATGCTACCAAAAGGCATTAGACGGTTTGGCGCTTTTAACGAAAAGTGATATTGGAACACAGATAATTATGAGCCTGTATGAAGGGAATATCTCAGATATTGAAAAGTTGGCCGATATCGCCGACAGGATGGAAGTAGGTTCATTAAAAATAAATCCCATAATGCCGACCGGACGCGGCAAAGATTTTTTTGTAAATAAAGAAAATTTGTCCATCGAGAAACTGCTGAGTATAAACAGGTGGATAGAAGAAGAACTCAGCCTGAAATATGACTCAATAGATATATGTTTTGATATTCCAACCGGTCTAAAATCACTTAAATCCATTACATCATCGCAATTATATGAGTGCAACATCCTTAATATTATCGGAATACTTGCCAATGGCAACATCTCTTTGTGCGGAATCGGTCAAACAGAAACTGATCTTGTCATGGGAAATATTCTCAGAGATGATATCTGCAATGTATGGTCAAATCATCATCTACTTAAAAAATTGAGAAAGGATTTGCCGAAAAACCTCACCGGCATTTGCGGCCGGTGTATCTTCAAATTCAGATGTCTCGGCGCCTGCAGGGCCAGCGCTTATTCTCTGACCGGAAATTTAAACAGCTCTTTTTTTCTGTGCGACGAGGCTTACAAAAGCGGCGTATTCCCGGAATCGAGGATGATTAACTAAGGTATTTTATCATGGTTAGATTTTCCGATATCATCAAGAACAACTTAACTAAAAAACAAAAGGCCGAAAAATCCGAGAAAGCTGAAAAGCAATCCAGTTCTTTCCGTCTTAGCGATTTAGAAGAGCTCAGGTTATCAAGAGACTCGAAACCCGCACCTATAAAGGCCGCGGTTCCAAAACCTAAAAAAGAAACTGAAGAAATCAGGAAAATTTACTTAAGCTTCCAAACCTATATCAATGAAGTCAGAACAAGTATTTTAGATAACAAATCCTTCAAGATCGACTCCGTCCTCATTCTAATCAATAAAATCATTAATACACCGGATATGATCAACGAGCTTTATCAGTCATCCATCCATTTCAGTCATAAAGAAGACTACGCCATTTCCAGATCAATCAACACCCTTGTATACGCACTCAAAATCGGCCAGGGCTTGGAATATTCAAAAGCGCAGCTTCTTGAACTGGGATTAGCCGCACTGCTTTATGATGTAGGAATGTTTAAAATTCCCGAAAGTATAATCAAAAAAAATGGGGAATTAACCGGATCCGAGGTAACTCTCATAAGGAAACACCCTGAAATTGGAAGAGATATCTTATCGGCATTCAAAGAAAATTATCCATGGCTTTCCCGGGTGGCGTACGAACACCATGAAAGGGAAAATGGCCAGGGCTATCCACGTGGGATTAAGGGAGACGAAATCTGCGAATATGCAAAGATAACAGGTATGGTTGATACTTACGAAGCCATGATTCATAGCCGTCCACATAGAAAGGCAATAACACAGCATGTCTCGGTTAAAGAATTGATATGGTCAAAAAATCTTATGTTTTCACCAAAAATAATCAAAGTATTTATTAAAAAAATATCCATTTACCCGATAGGAAGCTATGTAAGACTCAACAACAGGGCCGTAGGCATGGTCATACACACTAATGAAGAAAATCCCATAAAGCCGGCCGTCAAACTGCTTTTTAACGGCAAGGGAAAGGCTGTGACCGAAGAGATAATAATAAAGTTGAGTGAAAACCCTCTCCTTTGTATTACAGAGACCATTTCCATAGATGAAATTTGACAAAACAAGTGCCTAAAGTGAGCTAAAGTGCCTAAAATGCCTAAAGTTAAGGTATTCTGCCTATTTTAAAGTAACAAATGGCAAATGAGCTGAGGTTTCCTAAATTTTGCTATTTATAATATAAAATCAGTTAGCGCTGGCAAGCGCGTTCCTTAACTTTAGGCACTTTAGCTCACTTTAGGCACTTCAAACTCTATCTTACTTTATTTTTGACTGACAAATGAAGGATGCCCTAAGTTTGGTAGAATTTACTCTCTCAATAGCAAAGACATCGATTGCAGTTACTCTGGAAAAATCCCCGGAACAGATCGGAGCAGACCTGAGAAAGCTTTATGCCGGTTTTCTGAGCAATCAGATGAAAACCGACGCCTGCATAAGAATATCCTGTGATAATCTTACAACTTACTGTGAATCAAAAGATGGCCCGATCAGACTTCCTGTTACTTTCAAAAGCCAAAACTACGGCTTTTCTGTGGCATCTGTTTACAAATCTCTCTTTCTCTATATTTCTCTTATCCTTGCAGAACAAAAAAAACTGCTCATTCATGGCGCCGGTATAAAGAAGAAAGATAGCGGATATCTTTTTCTGGGAGAATCAGGAGCAGGGAAAACCACAATAGCCGGTTCTGCGAAAAGAGATGATATTTTCTCAGATGACAGTCCTGTTATTGGAAGGGAAGACAACCTCTTCTATATCTATCCTTCCCCATACAGCCAGGTTGACATGTTTGGACCAAAAAGAGATGATCATTACCTGAAAAAAACAGAGCTGATAAAACTATTCTTTCTAAAGAAGAATGATAAACTGTTCATAAAGCCAAGGGATAGGAGGTCAGCTCTTGCGGAAATTATAAAAAAACATATACACTCTTTTGAATTTATGGGAAGCAAAAGCAGAATAGCCGCTTTTGACCTCTGCTATGATCTGTGCAACAGCATACCGATCTACGATCTACATTTTCAAAAGAATGATAAATTCCGGGATATTATTTAAGCGCCTATTTTTGCGGCACACTCCCGGATTTGCATTTTGCGCCGGCAACACTGCCGTTCCTGCAAAAACCCCCGTATGCAACGCTTCCAGCCTGGCATTTCTTCTGTGGGGAACCACCTGCCCGGCATTCCGCAGACGCAGCAGCGCCGCCGGCCTGGCACTGCCCTCCTGGAACACTTCCTGTTCTACAATGTTCGGCGGCATAAGCAACTCCTCCGCCCAGATCCAGGATTTTAGGCGACTCATAGGGAAACTTGAATTTGGTTGCAGTCATCTTTTTTCTCCATGTTTATGGAACGATTTCGTAACTATTCAGCCTATCTACCTGAGCAGTTACACGATTCCTATCATAAGGAAACCCTTTATCTCTAAAAATCCTGTAACAGGACATGGGGTCCGGCTTAACTACTGAACCCGAAAGGTAATAAGATACAGCGGGGCAGCCGCCGACACAGAATGATTTATACATACAGCCGTTACACTCCTCAATATCATTTAAGGATACGGACGACCTCATTCTCATATCATGAAAAACCCGTGACAATTGCCATATTTCCTTAAAATCGGTCTCTCTGATATTGCCGGCCTTAAAATCCCACAACCTGTCACAGGGAACGACCCAGCCATCAGACCTGACAGTACACTTTTCTATTCCTCCGCCACAACCCAAAAGCCCATTTGCAGCGTCAGGGCAATCTGTAGCATATTCTCTTTCCAGATTTTCAAAACCTTCAAAAAAATCACCCATCTCCAGAATCATCCCTGTAACGAAATTCCCATATTGATCTCTTAATCTCTTGATGTCTTTTGTCACTTCTCTTCTTTGATGATTGGAAAGTGTAAGTTTATTTAAATGCAGGGCTGCATTCCCAAGCGGTAGAATCTCATTGAATTTTACAGACTCCAGGCCAAGACTTTTACCCAGACTGATGATGTTTTCTATATCTTTGTAATTGTCCCTGGTAACCGTGGTATAAGTCGAGACATTTCCATTATATTTCAGAAGATTTTTTATTCCATCTATAACGCCTTCAAAACTGCCTTTACCTCTCAACTTTTCATGAATTTCGGCAGTGGAACCGTCGAGACTTACAAAAATGCTGTAGAGTTTTTCCAGCTCTGAAATCTGTTTTGACTTTTCTTCATCTATCAGCATCCCGTTTGTATTCAAACCATAGCGAAAATGATGTTTTTCAATCTCCCCGAAAATAGCAAATATATCTTTTCTCATAAATGGCTCGCCGCCGCTAATCCAAAGAGTAAACACCTTTAGCTCCGCAAGCCTTCTTATGAATTTTATCCACTCATCTCCTGTCAAATCCGTCCTGGAATTGCGCAAAGAAAAAACATTGCAGTGCCTGCAGGCCAGATTGCACCGGCTTGTTACAGCTATGAATACATCCAGGGGAGCGGACAGGGATTCCACCATCTAAAAACCTCCTGCTAAACAACAAGGTAACCGTGAACTGTTACACAACAATCAACCCTTTTCTTCTAAAGGAACTCAGCGTCAAAACAACGTCCCTCATGCAAACATCTCTTTCTACATCAAAATCATTTGTAATCTTATCGACTATATCCTCTGTGCTCTTTTCCCCGTTGCAGCAATTCCAGATAACCGCAGCCGTATCGTTCAACCTCAGTATATCCTTGTTGGCGCCAGCATCAGCAAGAAGAGTGCAGCCGCCATCTTTTCTGCACGAAATATCAGGATTTTTCACCGGAAATGCTCCCAATATCTCTTTTATCTCAGTCCATCTATACAGCGCTTTGAGATTTTCATAAATATTAGAAAAAAATGGAGCTATGCCCGGCAGCGCCAAACCGGCTCCAAACACCATAGACATAAAATTCCTTCTTGATCTTATCATGATAAATCCCTTATAACCTCTTTTATAATATTGGAATCGATAACTTTTTTCTTTGAACTAAACCCTATTAACAGGCTCATATCACAGACATTGTTGATCTTTCTCGGAACCCCTTGCGAATAATCATATATTTGATCTACAGCCTGACGGGTGAATATACCTCTTGTCAAGCCGGCCTTTTTCAAGCGAAAATTGATATATTTTACTGTGCCTTCAAAGCTAAGGGGGTTTAAATGATACTTGATGGCAATCCTCTGATCAAGCTGTTCAATGCCTTTTACAATATCCCTCAACTCCGGCTGGCCAATAAGAATGAGCGTCAGCAGGAACCTATCGTTTAACTGAAAGTTTAAAAGCAGGCGTATCTCCTCAAAGGTCTGTTTGGAAATTAACTGCGCTTCATCTATTATCAGCAGAGTTGTCTTATCCTGCTTCACATTCTCCAGCATTCTTTCATTCAAGACGTCCAGAAGATCAGCTTTTGAATTTGTATCGGGATTCAGGCCGAGCTGATAGAGTATCTCTTTTAAAAAATCTGAAGGCTCAAGCGTTGGATTGGTTATTAATCCTATATCATACTCATCATCCGGAAGCTGTTGGATAAAGACCTTGCTCAAAACAGTCTTTCCACAACCCACATCCCCGGTAAGAAGGGCAGCGCCTTTCTTTCTTTTTGCCGCATAGATAAGCCGGACCAGAGCCTCCTCGTGCTTCTCCGAGTAGTACATAAAATCCGGATCCGGAACATTCTCAAAGGGAAATCTTTTAAGACCCCAGTATTCTAAATACATTTTATCAATCCCTCAAGAGCAAGGTATATCTCGGCAAAGCAAAGCCTGTAATGATAACCGGATAGATTGTGTGGATCCCTTATCCCCTTCATGTCTGCAGTATTTAAATAAGAGGCGCCCTTTGAAAAAGGTTTTAAGAGAAAGACCTTTCCTTGTGTGTCAGGATAACTTTCAATGATAGAATCTTTATGATGTTGCTCCATAACAACAATCATATCTGCATCAGTGGCAATATCCTCGGTCAAAAGTTTCGAAAAATGGCCGTCGGCTTCAAAACCCATTTCTTTCAGAATCTTCACCGCAACAGGGTCGGCGGACTTCCCGTCCATATCAAAAATGGCGGCTGAGGAAACTTCGATGTCGCTTCTGTTATTTTCTTTTAGCGCCTTCTTGAACATCCGCTCTGCTGCAAAACTTCGAACTATATTAGCCATACAAACAAATATTATTTTCATTAAAACCTTTTTTCGACGGGATCAATAAGCGAGATCTTTGAAAAAACCATCGTTATTTGTCATTTTTAGATACCCATAATTTTCTTATATATCAACACAATAATATTGTTCAAGCTTTTTATATAAAAGAAAATCCACATCACCTGTGCTTAATACCCCTTGCTTAAGAGGTCGGTATTTGGTAAAAATAGTTTTTTCACTTTTTACCATACCATTGATGATTTACAACAGATTATGACAAAACCTAAAAGCACCTCACAGATATTAAAAAAACGTGCCAGACAAAACCAGGGAAGCTCTTTCTTAAAAATTGTCAAATTCCTTTTATGGTCGATACTTTTTCTTATAATATCCGGGGGGTTTTCAGCTGGCGGCGTTTATTTTTACCTGTGTAAAGATCTCCCTCAAATATCTTCACTGGCGGATTATAGCCCTCCAATAATTACAACTGTATTTTCCGATGACAATAAAAAAATTGCCGAATTCTATAAAGAGCGCAGGATTGTAGTGCCTTTATCAGACATTCCGCAAGTGCTTATTGATGCCTTTATTGCCGCAGAGGATTCAAGATTTTTAAAGCACAAAGGAATAGATTTTTTTAGCATTGTCAGAGCTTTTTTAAAAAATATCGAAGCAGGAACCATTGTCCAGGGCGGCAGTACTATTACGCAACAGGTTACAAAGTCCTTTTTTTTAACACCTGAAAGAAGTTATACCCGGAAAATAAAAGAGGCTATTCTGGCATATAGAATCGACAAAACATTTAGTAAAGAAGAAATCCTTTTTTTGTATTTAAATCAAATATACTTGGGTCATGGAGCATATGGAGTAGAGGCGGCTTCCGAAAATTATTTCGAGAAACCTGTCAAAGAGCTTACCCTTACCGAATGCTCTGTTTTGGCTGGATTACCCCAGGCTCCCAGCCGATATTCCCCTTTCAGATATCCTGAAAAAGCAAAGCAGCGCCAGATATATGTATTAAATCGGATGGTTGCCGAAAACTATATAACCAATATTCAAGCCACAGAAGCCATGAATGCAAAGCTTGATATAAAGCCGAAGCGCAACTGGTTTATTCAAAAAGCTCCTTTTTATACAGAACACATAAGGCGTTACATTGAAAAAAAATATGGTCCTGATACCTTATACAGAGAGGGGTTAAAAATTTATACTGCCGTCAATATTGAGATGCAAGAAACAGCCCGGGCAGAAATAGAAAAAGGCTTGATAGCTCTTGATAAACGCCAGGGTTACCGAGGGCCTTTAAAGCATATTGCTATCGAAGAAATTGAAGCCTTTTCACAAGAAATTCAAAATGAGCTGGATAAAGACGCTATTGCTGAAGGAAAAATCGTCACAGGCGTTGTAATCTCAATTGACAACATTAATAATACTGCAACTGTTCGCATGGGAAGTGCTCAAGGCATAATAAAAATTGCCGATATGCGCTGGGCAAGAAAACCAGACACCGAGGTCCCCTACTATGAATACAGGCTCGAACATCCAGGAGATGCCCTGAAAACAGGGGATATTATTCTGGTCAAAATTAAAGCTAAAGCAACGGATTCAGATATATGGGGGCTTGCCCTTGAACAGAAACCAAATGCCCAGGCTGCATTGCTGTGTATTGAAAATGAAACAGGTCTTGTAAAGGCAATGATAGGGGGCCTGGATTTCCGGGGAAGCCAGTTCAACAGAGCCATTCAATCAAGGCGTCAGCCTGGTTCGGCTTTTAAACCGATAATATATGCGGCAGCGCTTGATAAGGGATATACTCCTGCAAGCATGATAATCGATTCTCCCGTTGTTTTCCAGGATACGGAACGTGACTTCACCTGGAAACCTAAGAACTATGGAGAAAAATTTTATGGCCCCACACTTTTACGAGATGCTCTTGCGAAATCGCGCAATGTTGTAACTATTAAGATTCTAAGAGATATTGGCATTGACTATGCCATAGATTACGCTAAAAAGCTTGGCATTATCTCTAACTTAAACAGAGACCTTTCATTAGCCCTTGGTTCTTCAGGAGTATCTTTGCTCGAAATGGTCAAAGCATATTCGGTTTTTGCCAATCTCGGTTACCTTGTGGAACCTGTCTTTATCACGAAAATTGTTGACAGGAATGGAAATGTTATAGAACAAACAAAAGCTGAAAAGAAAAAGGTAATAGAAGAAAGCACGGCCTATATCATGACAAACCTTCTCGAAAGTGTGGTCAAACATGGAACCGGCCGCAGGGTTCGGACGTTAAATCGGCCTGCTGCAGGCAAAACAGGCACAACTAATAATCTGCATGATGCCTGGTTTGTCGGTTATACTCCATCTTATATTACTGGAACATGGGTGGGATTTGATGATGAAAATTGCCTTGGAAAGGCGGAAACAGGCTCCAGAACGGCTAGCCCTATATGGCTTGGTTTTATGAAAGAAATTCTTAAAGATAAACCTGTCATGATTTTTAATGTGCCGGAAGGGGTTGTTTTCTCAAAAATCGATGCTGAAACAGGTCTACTGCCTGCTGTTGAATCTAAAAAGACAGTTTTTGAATGTTTCAAAGAAGGAACTGTCCCAACAGAATATACAAAAAAATCGGATTCTATAACAGAGCCGGAACAGTTTTATAAATCAGACATGTAATTTAATCACTCGACCAATTATTAAATTCCTAAAAAAGCCTCCTTAACCTTTTTGTTTTCCAGAAGTTCTTTGCCTGTTCCATTCAGAATGATACGTCCATTTTCCATAACATAGGCTCTGTCGCACATGGCCAGAGTCTTAGTTACATTCTGTTCAACGAGTAAAATTGTAACCCCTTCCGATTTAATCTTTTTAATCATCTCAAAAATTTCCTGTACCAGGAGGGGAGCCAAACCTAAAGATGGTTCGTCAAACATCATTATCTTTGGCAATGACATAAGGCCTCTTCCAATGGCAGCCATTTGCTGTTCACCGCCTGAAAGGGTTCCTGCCATTTGTTTTCTTCTCTCTTTCAACTTCGGAAAAAGTTCAAAAACATAGTCCATAGTCTCAAAGCGTTTTACTTTTGACTCACCACGAAGGAAACCCATGATGAGGTTTTCCTCTACACTCATTCCGGTAAACAGACGCCTGCTTTCTGGAACATGGACGATGCCATGTTCTATAATTTTATTGGGCGGCAAATGATCCAGACGCACACCATTAAATTCGATACTTCCTTTTGTTGGTGTAAGTAATGAAGAAATGGCCTTGATAGTTGTTGATTTTCCAGCGCCATTGGAGCCGATTAATACCACTATCTCTTTTTCTTTAACACTGAATGAGACATCCCACAGGACCTGTAAGTCTCCATAGAATATATCAATTCCGTTAATGTTAAGCATAATCATCTCCTAAATAAGCTTCTATAACCGCCGGATTAGCGGCAACCTCGCGGGGAGTACCTTCTGCGATAGTTTCTCCAAAATTTATCGCATGAATTCTATCCGATATAGACATGATGACCTTCATAATGTGTTCTATAATTAAAATGGTGATGCCGCTATCCTTTATTTTTATAATAAGATCAATAGCCTCATCTAATTCAGTAGGGTTAAGACCTGCTGCTGTTTCGTCAAGAAGCAAAAGCTCTGGTTTTGTTGCAAGAGTACGGGCGATCTCGAGCCGTTTCCTTCCTCCGATTGGAAGACTTTTTGCCAATTTGTCTTTTTCGCTTGTAAGATTGCAGAATTCCAGCACCTTATGTGCCTCTTCCTTGGCATCTTTTATTTTTTTAATCCGGCAAAAGGCAGCTGCTGTTACATTTTCCAGAACCGTCATTCGAGCAAGCGGCTTTACGATCTGAAAAGTACGCGCGATACCAAGGTGACAAATCTTATAAGTCTTCAACCCTTTTATGCTTTTTCCTTTAAAAAGAATATCTCCGGACGTAATAGGGTAATAACTGTTCATACAATTAAAAATCGTGGTTTTCCCTGCCCCGTTTGGTCCGATTAGACCAAAAATTTCACCTTTTTTAACATGAAGTGTAATATCATTTACCGCCCTGAGTCCTCCAAAATCTTTAACGAGGTTTTTCAGTTCAAGGAGTGCCATTAATTTCTCCTTTTGATTTTTTTCAGGTAGTTTCCCTGGTTTTAAAAAATATTTTTTTAATTTTTTCCCAATCGCCGACAATGCCGTTAGCAAAAAACATAATAACAAAGATGACCAACAGCCCAAAAACCAGGGCGTGCCCCTGGCTGACCCATTTTGGCGCCAGGCCAAAAAAAGCGCTTCTGAATGTCTCCTGAAGTCCTACCATAACAAAAGCCCCTACAGCAGGCCCCCAGATGGTGGCAACACCACCGACAATGCCAACTAAAATAGCCATAATCGATACAAAATGGAGGGAAAACACGACCTCAGGATCAATAAAGCCCATATAGTTCATGTAAAATGCGCCAGCCATACCGGTAAAGAAAGAGCTGATTAAAAGAGAGATGTTTTTGTAAAGAACAATATTAATACCTAATGAAGCTGCAGCATCCTGATCCTCCCTGATAGACACAAAATAATAACCCCATTTGGTTTTCATAGTTAAATGAACAACATAGATACACGAGGCGGCGAGAGCCAGGCCAATGTAGTAATATGGAAGCTTGCTTCTGAATGTCTGCATAATAAGGATTCCAACCATGCCTTCGGTCAAAGCTTCCCAGTTGGTGGCGATTAGTCTGAAAATTTCACCGCCCGCAAGTGTAGCAAGGGCAAAATAGGGGCCCCGCAGCCTGAAACAGACCCAGCCCACAAAAAGCCCGATCAACATAGCTGTAATGCCGCCAAACATCATGCCCCACCATGCAGATATCCCTAATTTCATGGCCAATATCCCTGCGGTATATGCGCCGATGCCGAAAAATATGGCATGTCCAAATGATACCTGACCTGTATATCCTGCCAGAAGATTCCATGAAGATCCGATTATAACCCAGATAAAGGCAATAATGATAAGATGCTGATAGTAGTCTGAATGAACAACTAAAGGAAAAACCAGTAAAATAATCCCTAAAACCACCAAGATACCATTCTTTTTATTCATAATTTCCCCTACTCTATATTTTGGTAAGGCGTTTCAGGCCGCCCGGCAGAAAGATCAGAACCAGTACGAACATAACAAATCCAACCATTTCCTTATAGCCCATGCCAATATAGGTAGCACCAAGGGATTCTGCAAGCCCTAAGACAATTCCTCCAAATATTGCTCCCACAGTACTTCCAAGACCTCCCAGAATGGTTATTACAAATGCCTTTAACGTAAAGGGCCCGCCAATATCAGGAAAGAGATAGTAAATCGGTATTAATAAACTTCCTGCCGCGGCAACCAGCGCGGAACCCAATCCAAATGTAATAATTGTAATGCGGCTGCTGTTTACACCCATCAATGTTGCTGCATCCTTATCCTGAGCTGTCGCCCTGATCGAACGGCCGATATCGGTTTTAAGCAGAAACCAGAACAACGCCGCTGTGAAGATAAGCGCGATAACAAAAGCAATGCACATGGGGACATTAAACGAGACTTTACCCAAAAAAAATGCTGAGGAACTATATGATGTCTTAACTGTTTTGTAATCGGATGAAAAAATAAACCTGGCAATTTCAGCCAAAACCATACCAATTCCAACTGTCATCAAAACCTGATTTTCAGGAAGAATTGAGTCTATTTTCATTAACGGATTCAGCAGATACTTTTGGAGAAATGCGCCTAAAAGAAACAATGCCGGCATGGTCACGAGAAGGGATAAATATGGATCAATATGCAGGTAATGAGACATGACAAAGGTAATATACATGGCAACCATCATTAGTTGACCATGAGCCAGGTTTATTATCCCCATCACGCCCATAATCAGAGTCATACCGATTCCTATAAGCGCATAAAGACCACCTATGAGTATTCCAGCAATAATCGTCTGGAGAAAAACATCCATTTGACGTTCCTTTCATTAAAGCCGGGGTAAACCGCCACCAGGCCAATTATGATGACGGTTCACCGCTTTTGTTCATTTAAATTAATTCTTAGCCACAGACATACCCAAGTACTATCATCTAAATTAGTAGCCCCATATCTTCAGCCAGTCGACAGGATATACAAACTGTTTGGTTGCACCTTCCTTAGGCCAAACCAGTTCAAGATTTCCATCGATCCACTGGACCACATATGTTGCCACCTTATTCTGGTTTTTCATGTTTTCCCATGTGGTAAACTTGACCGGCCCGAAAACAGTCATCATATCAGTCGCATCAAGAGCCGCTTTTACATCAGTGTTTTTAAAAGACTTCGCTCTTTTCAGGACATCAGCAATGACATAAGCTGCTGCATAGGCCTCTGCGCCATGATACTCAGTCGGCTTATTATATTTTTTAACAAATTTGTTGTAATAATCCATAGCGCCCGGAAAGGGCAGTACCTGATGCCACAGAGTAGCGGAAATAACATTGTTAGAAGCAACACCGGCATTGTCTTTGAATTCGGGCAGTGTAAAACCAGCCGCACCTCCGATAAACATCTTAGGCGTCAATTTTAATTCTTTTGACTGCTTCATAAGCAAAGAGGCATCCATGATATATGATATCATATATACAACATCCGGATTGTGTTGTTTAACCTGAATTAATACCGGTTTAAAATCAATTCCCCCGTGCTCATATCCTTCTTTTAATACTATCTCATAACCAAGCTTTTTACATGTAGCCTCAAATTCTGTGGCTCCTTTTGTCCCGAATAAGGAATTTTCATAAAGAATGGCCACTTTCTTTGGTTTTATTACCTGGGTCAGTAATGATTCCACAGCGCCTGCGTATTTGCTTACAGGAGGATTTATGCGATAAATCCAATCCCACCCGGAACTCGTAATGTTATCTGCCGAACCTGTGTTCACCAGAAAAGGCATTTGGTTTTGCTGGCAGACACCGGCTGCGGCATAGGTTACTGAACTGCTGTATCCGCCGCCTATCATTACGACCTTATCCTTTGTGATAAGCTTTTCAACAACAGATCGGCCAACATCCGGCCTGCCGGTTGTATCCTCTATAAGTAAATCCAGTTTCTTACCGTTAATACCCCCTGCTGCATTGATTTCCTCCAGAGCCATGTCAAAAGACTGTTTTTCAATTTCTCCAAATTTTGCAAGAGAACCAGTCAGGGGAAGAACTATACCCACTTTTACTGTATCGACAGCCATAGATTGGGATGCTCCAAAAGTAAATACTAAAACTACTGCTAAAATCAATCCTGCTAATACCTTTCTTTTTTTCATTATGACCTCCTACATTTACGATTAGTAATACCAGAAAATTACAAGTTATTTCGATTGCAGCGCCGAAGATCGGCATAATATAGCTTTTTACGAATTCATCAAATCTTATGAATTCGTAAATTAACAGGCATGTAAAAAGCTGTCAACAGACAAATCCCGAAACAAAATCAGATTCTATCGGCGGTTCAACCAGCAACGCGTTTTCCGTGAGGTTTAAATCCGGAATAATCTGGATTGCCTTAATATTAAATCTTTTCTTAAGAATTTCTATATTACTATTATTTAACCCTCTGATTCTGGAAATGTTTTTCGGATTCACTTTTATAGAAATTCTATCGCGCAAAGGATTCTCCAATTCCATTGCAGCCAGGGCTTTATCAAGAAATATCTCGGAAAATACAAGGTGGCCAAAGGCAGGGTGATAGGGCCCTGCCAGAATTGTCGATTCTTTTGACAGACTCTCAGACGCCTGAAGCCCCATACGGATTACAATGATATTTTTTTCTTCAAATAACAGGTAGAGTCTTTTTACAAGGCTTACACATTTCTTAAGTGATAATGGAGTATATTCACCCTTCCTGTACCAACCGGCAAGCGGGCTCTTATCAAGAACCAGTGTGGGATAGATTCTGACAAAATCCGGATAAAGCCCTGCAATCCGGCGACCTGTAGCAAAAGCCCCTGTATCGCTGTCACCGGGCAGTCCCACCATCATCTGAATGCCAATCTCATAGTTTCGTTCTTTTAACAAACAAACAGCTTTTTCTGTATCAACGGCAGTATGCCCCCGCCTGGCCATAGCCAAAACACGGTCATCCATGGACTGAACACCAAGTTCAATAGTTGAAACTGGATAATCCTTTATAATAACAAGCCGATCTTTATCTATAGTATCAGGACGGGTTGAAAATCTCAGACTGTCAACCCTTCCCTGTCTTACAAACTTTGAAGCCTCGTCAAGCAATGAACAAACATAGTCCTTTTTTAGCCCTAAGAAATTCCCGCCGTAAAATGAAATTTGAATTTTTTTCCGCTGCGGCCCTTTATGATTTATAAATTCGTTGATATATGAATTAAGCTTTTCGCTGGAAATTTTTTTTTGCCTCTCACCTGTTATTGCTGTCTGGTTGCAAAAAGCGCACTGATGAGGACATCCGGCATTTGGAAGAAAAACAGGAATTATAAAAGGCTTATCTAATACTGCCATCTCGTCTTGCCTCATACATGAACCCTTTGGATTGATGAAATCGCTTTGCTCTATCTTTTCAATCGACAATCATAAATCCTTGAACCCCGATTACCTTGTTCCCAAAATCTCAAGCGCTTTTTTAGCTGCATCCTGCTCGGCAGCCTTTTTACTTTTACCGAAACCCTCCACAACTACTTCGTAAACCTTAAGTTGCACATTGAATGTCTTGTCATGATCCGGACCGCTTGCACTTATAACCATGTAAACAGGTGCTGCATTATGGGTTTCCTGGACAAGTTCCTGTATCCGGCTTTTGTAATCATGATCCGCTGCAGGAGCTGAAACAAGATGAAAGAGAGATGAAAAATGAGCGTCTATAATTTTAAATACCGCATCAAACCCGCCATCCAGATATACAGCGGCAATAACGGCCTCAAACGTATCAGCCAGAATTGATCTCTTTTCCTTGCCGTTTGTCTGAACCTCTCCCTTGCCTAGTTTAATATATCGACCCAACTCTATCTTATGTGCAATGGTTGCAAGTTGAGATTCATTAACAAGGATAGCGCGCATTCTGGACAGATTGCCCTCGTCCGTATCCGGATATCGCTGCATGAGAATATGTCCGATAACAAGGTCTAATACGGCGTCTCCCAAAAATTCAAGCCGTTCGTTATCCTTCATGTCTGTGCCAAGCTGTTCATTGACAAACGAACTGTGGTTTAGAGCTTCCTCAAGGATATTGATATTCTTAAATTTATATAGAAAGTTTTGTTCAAGTTTAGAAAGATCTATCTGTTTCATTTCATTTCCTGACGACTAGAAATGCCTTAACTAAAAGTTATAAGTGCCTAAAGTGAGCTAAAGTGCCTAAAGTTAAGGAATGCGCCTTCGGCGCTGCCAATTTTGACTTTTCTTCAGTTACTTGAAACCCTGCCGGACACTGGCATGTACGCTTGACAAGCTGATTCAAGTGCATAACGTCAAAACAAACTCAACCATCTGATTTAATAACATAACACCAAGGCAGGTTTTAGCTCATTTTAGACGCTTGAAACTTTAGAATAAACAGGATTCCTTAACTTTAGGCACTTTAGGCACTTTAGCTCACCTTAGCTCACTTTATCAATTCTTCATAAAGTTCATAAGGTACAAAAAGATCGCCTCTGCCTGATCCTATTTTTATATCAGGTTTAATAGAACCATGAAAATCGGTCCCGCCGGTCATTAACAGGTCATAACGTTTTGCAATCTTAATATAAAAAGCGGTTAGATCACGCGAGTGTGCCGGATAATAGGTCTCTATCCCCTTAAGGCCTAATCCCTTCAGGTTTATAATAAAATTTTCAAAGAGGTTTTTATTTTCAATGTGTAGAAAAAAGGGATGAGCCAGTACGGGAATACCTCCGGCGGCAAGTATAATCTCGATTGCCTGTCCGCAATCAAGGCGATATTTATCGATATATGCCGGTCGGCCGGCCCCAAGGTATCTGTCAAATGCTTCATCAATCGATTTCACGAAACCTCTTTTTACCATAAGCTGGGCAATATGAGGTCTTCCAAGTTGGCCTTCGCCAAATTCATCTGCAACATCTTTTAAAGAAAAATTTATCCCCAGGTTATTAAGACAGTTAATAATTCTGGGGTTCCGATTTCTTCTGGCGTCCTGAAGCATATCAAGCGTCCGGTTCAAAACCGGATCATCAAGCCTGATAGAATAGCCTAACATATGGAAGCTTCCGGCATAGGAAAGAGACGGATTAGAGGATACACTAATTTCAACACCAGCTAAAAGTTTCAAGGAAGGGGGTATATCAAGGGTATACGCCTCTTTTGAGCCGTCAATAGTATCGTGATCCGTTATTGCAATAGCGCCCATATTAAGACTATGGGCAAGGGAAATGATTTCTTGGGGAGAAAATGTTCCGTCCGAAGCAGTAGAATGGATGTGAAGGTCTATCCCCACATGCTTTTTATAATCCAAGAGCTTTTTCTAAAGCCTCCTCTTTGGTTTTACATTCAATGCACTGGGCAGTGACGGGTCTGGCTTTAAGACGTTTAATAGAAATATCTTCTCCGCACTTTTCACAAACCCCAAAGGTGCCGTTATCAATACGCTCAAGGGCTAGTTTAATCTTCTTTATAAGCTTGTTTTCCCTGCCCCTTATACGAAGCATAAAATTGCGGTCAGATTCAAGGGAGGCGCGATCCGTTGGGTCCGGGAAATTCTCTTTCTGAGTAGTCATGCCGGAAACAGTATCATCCGCTCGGCCCAAAAGCTCTTCAAGCCGTCCGGTTAGAAATTCTTTAAAATATTCCACATCATTCTTTTTCATAATCAAGCTTCCAAAAAATAAAAACTTTTAAAAATTAGTATTGAAGCACAATTTAATTTATTAGTAAAGACAAAATTGATGGCCGCGTAAAAATTCGAACTTAGAGCGTTAAGCAATCTCTTTAAGAAAGGTTTCAAGAGTCTTCATGTTGTTTACATTATAAATTTTGCAGGGATAATTTTCCGGTAAAATCTTTTTTAATAAACCTGTAAGCACCCTTCCATGACCGATCTCTGCAAAAATTTCCACATTTTCATCCATTAGCCTATGCATTGAATCATACCATCTTACAGGGCTGCAAAACTGTTTTGCCATAACCGCCTTAATTTCATCAGCATTCATTGCAGGGTTCGCAGTAACATTATGTATTATGGGTATCTCAGCCATATTAAAAGAAACGGTTTCAAGAAATTCTTTGAATTCATCTTCAGCACCTTTTATCAATTCGCTGTGCCATGCCCCGCTTACCTTTAAAGGAATTGTCCTTGCTCCCTGTGAAGAAGCAAGCAACGAAACCTTCTCAACCTGAGCAGGAGCGCCGGTTGTAACGATTTGATATTCAGTGTTGTGATTTGCCACAGCCACAACCCCCTCTGCACAGACATCTTTAACAAGTTTATCAACAGCATCTATCGAAAGTCCAATGATTGCATGCATAGCCCCTTTATGCCTGGTAGATTCCCTGTGCATCAACTCTCCCCGCTTTAAAACAAGGCGCAATACATCCTCTTTTGAAACAGCCCTTGATGCATATAGCGCGCTGAATTCTCCAAGACTGTGGCCTGCCGTAATATCCGCTTTTACGCCCTCCTTTTCCACTGCGGCAAGGCAGGCAAGGTTCACAGCAGTTACAGCGGGTTGAAGGTTAACGGTTTTGGTAAGATCTTCCATAGGGCCTTTAAAGCAGAGGCTTGATAAATGTATCTTCGTGATCTCTTCTGCCATGTCAAAAAGTTCCCGCACAAAATCATATTCCTGATAAAGCTCAAGGCCCATACCGATTGACTGGGACCCCTGGCCTGGAAAAAGAAATGCTGTTTTTTTCACTTAATCCTCTACTCGTCGAGTTTAAAAAGTTTACGGGTAATATCAAGGTATACGGATTTATCCCCATGACAACCATTCGTTTTTAAAACAAGGGTTGGATCATGCAAAATTTTGTTTATCAGTGCATCTGTCATCCTGTAGATGGCCTGACAATCGGTATCTGTCAAGTGGTTTAAAGTTTGCAGCGTTTTCTTTGTCTCTGTTTTTGCGATGGCATCCATTTTATCCCTCAACGCAACAATTGTAGGCACAGCATCCAGACTTTCATACCATTGCCGAAACCGGATTACAGCCTCATCAACGATTCTTTCACCTTTGCAGGCCTCTTTATTACGATCACCGATGTTTTCATCAATAACTCCTTTTAAATCATCAATGTCATAAACATAGGAATTGTTAAGATCGTTGATTTCAGGGTCAATATCACGCGGGACAGCTATATCGATAAAAAAAATAGGGCGATTTCGCCTGCTGCGCATGACCCCCTTGACCTGGTTGCGCTTGATAATGAAATCGGGCGAGCCGGTTGAACTTATTATAATATCCACCGTTTCTAAACAATCTGTAATCTCCTCAAACCGTATTGCCTTGCCGTTGAAATTTTTTGCCAGTTCAACACAACGTTCAAAGGTTCTGTTTGCGACAATAATATCACCTGCTCTGTTTCTAATTAAATGCTCAACCGCGAGCTCCGCCATTTCACCAGCTCCGATAAGGAGAACTTTTTTGCCTTCAAGGCTGCCGAATATTTTCCGTCCAAGCTCGATCGCCGCATAACTTATTGATACTGCATGATCGCCTATTCCTGTTTCAGTTCGAACACGTTTTGCCACAAAAAAGCTTCTGTGCAACAATCTGTTAAGAATGACGCCTGATGTTTTTTTCGAGGTGGCTGTAAGATATGCCTCCTTTATCTGCCCTAGAATCTGAGGTTCTCCAACCATCATTGAATCCAGGCTTGATGCAACCCTGAAAATATGGCGCACAGCCTCATCGCCATCATGGATGTAAAGAACATCTTCAAAAACGGCAACCGGAATATTCTTAAATTCTGAAATAAACATCTTGGCGGCGTTCAAAGCATCTGAACGGTTGTCTGTCGCTAATAGAATCTCAACACGATTACACGTTGAAAAAAGTACAGACTCGATAATTGCTGGATCCTTTTGAAAAGTTTCCAGAGCAACAGCAACCTCATCTTTAGAAAAAGCAAGGCGCTCCCTGAGTTCAACCGGAGCTGTTTTATGATTTAATCCAAGTAGTATAATATCAAGCATAGCTGTTTATTATGATGTTACCGTGAGGGTTTTACATCCGGGTAAACACCTCATGGTGCCCTTTTAAAAAGAAATTTACCCCCAAAAAAGTAAACAACAGGACCACAAATCCAATAATGGCCATTATTGCCGAACGCCGCCCGCGCCATCCAACGGTCAAACGCTCATGGAGCAGTATCGCATACAACATCCATGTTATGCCTGACCAGACCTCCTTCGGGTCCCAGCTCCACAATTTTCCCCAGACCGATTTTGCATAAACAAAACCCGCAGCAAGACCGATACTAAGAAAGGTAAATCCAACAACAATACAAGCATATCCTGTATAATCAAGCAGTTCCAGTGAGGGAAGGCGCTTGAAAAAAAAGCCGTGGCGCTTTGTTTTAATGGCGCGCTCCTGTATAAGATATAAAACGCCAAGGCCGCAGGCCAAAGCAAACGACGCCTCGCCTATAAATATTGTAATGATATGAAGCACCAGCCAAAAGTTGTTAAAAACATTCTTGACCTCCGCAAATTCCGCCGGCAATTGGGAAGCAATAAGCATTACAATAGCTGCAAGCGGAGCAGCATATACGCCTAATATCTTGAGGTTGAATTTATACTGAAATATAATAAAAACACCTGCAACAGCCCACCCTGCTATAGTAAAGGTTTCGCGAAGATTATGAACAGGAATGGTCCCTGTTTGAATAAACCAATAGACTATTGCGGCTGAATGCCACAAAAAACCCGTAATCAGCAGATATCGTCCTGTTTGATGCAGATAATTTTTTTGAATAAAAAAATATAACAGGTATCCTGCAGTACTGAGCAAATAAAACAACACAGTAATATAAATCACAATATCCATTGATTACACCTTAAATTGGTCGAGTGGGAAAATAGTCGAGTGGTTGTTTCTACTTGACTACTCGACTAAACTATTCGCCTGTCTCCATCAAATTTTCAAATTCATACCCTTGACCGAAAATATCAAAAAGCAGGGAATTTATATCTTCTTTTCTGTTGGTCTTTATCATTTCAACAAGGTCGCTGCTTATTAATCGTTCAAAAATATGTTTATGCGCTTCCGGCTCATGTTTTTCACTTAACAGTTTTTCCCGTATAGCTCCCATTAACTGGAGAAATTCGATATACTCAACGCCGAACTGTTTCTCAAGCTCTTTCCGAAGTTTTTTTGCAAAAGCTGGACTTTTCCCTGAAGTAGAGATCGAAATCACAAGATCCCCTCTGTTCACGATAGACGGGAGTATGAAGTTGCATACCTCTGGGCGGTCGGCAATATTGCACAGCATATTAAGTTTTTCTGCATCAGCGCTGATTTGACGGTTTAATTCTTCGTCATCGCTTGCGCCTATGACAAGAAACATCGTGTCAAGATCAGAAGCCAGATAGGAGCGCTTTTCCCATGAAATCAAATCATTACCGGCAAGCTCTTGTAGTTTTTCGGTAGCATCAGGGCTGATAAGAGTTACCTTTGCGCCACAATTCAAAAGTGTTAATATCTTGCGAGTACCGACGGAACCGCCCCCTACAACCAGACATTTTCTATTCAGAATATCAAGGTTTACCGGATAATATCTCATAAAAACAAACCTGTTATGTAAAAAATTAACCTATCAGTTTTTTTTGTCATACATCAACCCTTTTCACACACAGCTATTGCGAAACATTACGGCGTATCGAAATGACCTTTACATCTTCAACCGGCTTGCTTCCGGCGTCAACATTAACAGCGCCTGTTTTATCGACCACATCCATACCCTTTATCACCTTGCCGAATACAGTATGTTTCCCGGTAAGCCAGTCAGTATCTACGAGATTAATAAAAAATTGCGAGCCGTTGGTGTCAGGCCCTGAATTAGCCATGGCCAGCGAACCACGAACCAGGGGATGAGGCGATCCCTTGTCGGAATATGAATAGCCCATGCTCTCATAAATCTCCTTGAGAGTAAAGGAGTTAAGCCTGGCTTCAACTTCATCCCGTCTCTGATCAAGCTCTTTCTGGGAAGTAATACCCATCTTTTGAAACAAAGGCACAAGAATGATATTCTGATAGTCCTCCTGGCTGCGAATCATAAGAAAAGGATGCGGGCCCTTAGGATCCACTGCCTTTAACTTATCGAGACCCAGAGCTACAGCATTGATCTCATCAGCAAAAGAGTAGCCCGGCCCTCCTCTGCCGTCGCCCAGCGGGCAACCGCCCTGAATCATGAAATCCTTGATTACTCTGTGAAAAATCAGGCCGTCGTAAAAAGGCTTTTTGACTTTTTCGCCGGTCTCTGCGTCTGTAAATTCCTTTGTGCCTTCAGCCAGGCCAATAAAATTGGCGACAGTTTTAGGTGCATCGTTTTGAAACAGTTCTACTTCGATATCGCCTACATTTGTTTGAATGATATACACAAAATTCCCCTTTTCTTTTGGCTCGCCGCTCCATGCGGTTACAGCTAAAACAATTAAAATCAGTCCTGCTGTAATTACGCTTTTTTTCATTATATGGCCCAACCTTTCTAATCCTAATATTTCATAAACAATACTTGATGCTTAAGTAAGTTCTATTTTCATCAGATCCTCAGCTAAAACCAAAGGGCCGTACCAGGTCTTGCTGCATTGCTTTTCAATATCCACATGATCGCATTCAGGATAAAAGTGGGTCAGAACCAGTTTTTTGACATTTGCCTGTCTTGCAATTAGGCCTGCAAGGGATGGTGTCAGATGGCCTGCAACCTTTAATTCATCAGGAAGAGCGGATTCGCAAATAAGAATATCTGCATTTTTTGCCAGAGTGACAAGATTATCGGAAAAATCAGTATCTCCTGAATAGACAACCGATTTCCCACCTGAACCGGTTATTCGATAGGCTATGCTTTCATCACTGTGCTCTACCGGAATCGACTTTACAGTAAAATCGCTAAAACTTATAGAATCCTTTTCTTTGTTATCCATCTCAACAATATTAACCAGCCCCGGGTTAAGCTCTATCCATTCTCCATAGACATTTTTAAGCCTGGAATAAAACTCAGAGAATCCTCTTCCCGCCACGATCGTAAGCGGTTTTTGACGGCGCTCTATCTCAGGATACTTTGTGGCAAACAGGAAGGAAACCAGCTCTCCTGTATGATCAGGATGTAAGTGACTGAAAAAAATAAAGGAAATGTCGAAAATTTTTGTGCCGGTCTCAAGAAGCCTTCTCATTGTGCCAGGCCCACAATCAAACAGCAATTTTGCTCCCCCTGTTTCCATCAAAACAGAGCATGAACTTCTCTTAAGGGAAGGCACGCATGTGCCTGAACCCAGTATGATCACAGATATATCCAAATTTATTAAAAAACCTTATTTAAATTCATCATTATTAACTCACAACTTTTTTTTCAATCTTTCCAATTATCCATTTTAATAATTTCTCATCATCCTCAAAGTTTACAATTCCATTTAGATCAGCAATCGCAATCTCGGCACGGGCCATGCTTTTATGCCCCCCGGCTAAACCAATGGCGCCAAAACTCTTTTTTGCGACATCTCCGGCATTCCTGCATACACCGTCATTTCTAAAAATTATTATTAGCTTTTTCTCGCAAACACCTGAAATAATGCTCCATTTGATGGAATTTACGCGCATAAAAAAATCCGCAATAAGCACACACACATCCGCACTCTCTACAGCCCCGAGATAGACATATGCCCTGCCTTTATGCATACGCCTGCTCAAGAGAGCCATTTTAAAATACTTTAAAAAATCAACTCGCAGGTCCACATGTTCTATATTCTGCGCTAAATGCATATTGGCATAGTGAAAAAGAAACTGAAATGCCCGGACATCCTCAAATGAAGTCTGCCTGATAAAGTTGTTTGTATCTGTTTTTATGGCAAAAAATAGTCCTGTAGCAAGTTTGGAGGAGGGTTTTATTTTGGCTGCTCTCAAATATTCGGTCAAAATACTGGCGCCGGCGCCGTATTGGGGACGGATGTCCATAAAAGATGCCTGTAAGCCTGTTGCAGGATGGTGGTCAATTATTATATCAGGATTGATCCCTGAAAAGGCATCATTGTGTTCCGGCTGGGAATCAACCATGACAAAACGGTTAAAGCCTGCTCTGTCAATCTTTGATATATGCGTTAGATTGACCCCCAAAAGCCGGATCATGGCCAGGTTGTCCGGACGTTTGATTATATTGATATTGGCAATATCTACACTTGCTACTTTGCGCCACAGCAGTCTTTTAACGGCCATGGCACAGGCTATCGAATCCGGATCCGCATTAATTACGACAAGAACATGATCATCACTGGAAAATTGATCATAGAAGCGACGCAACTTTTCTGGAGCAGAAGAACTCATATAAAATTATTACGATGAATTACCGTAGATTTCAATAATTTTCGACAGGTGACAAATTGCGAAAAACAATTTGATCGTTTTCCGCTTCGGCAGTTACACTTGTTCCTCCTGGAATCTTTCCCTTCAGGATCTCCATGGCCAGCGGGTTTTCAATATACTTTTGTATAGCCCGTTTTAATGGCCGGGCACCGTATGCTGGATCATAACCTTTATCGGCAAGAAACGACATTGCGCTATCTGAAACAGCAAGATTAATATTTTTTTCAGAAAGTCTTGAGCTTAGTCTTTTTGTCTGAATTGCAACAATATCATGAATCTGCTCAGGCGTCAGGTTATGGAAAATTATTATGTCATCTATTCTGTTTAAAAATTCAGGTTTAAAATTTGCATGAAGCGCTTCAACCACCCTTGATTCCATCTCTTCCCGTCTTGAAACTCCAAGATCCTGAATCCACTGGCTGCCGACGTTTGAAGTCATGACGATTATACTATTTTTAAAATCGACCGTTCTTCCGTGGCCGTCTGTCATGCGTCCGTCATCTAAAATCTGGAGCAGGACATTAAAAACTTCGGGATGTGCCTTTTCAATTTCGTCAAAAAGCACTACCGAATAGGGCCTCCTGCGAACAGCCTCCGTTAAGTAGCCACCCTCTTCATATCCCACATAACCGGGCGGCGCCCCTATAAGCCTTGATACAGAATGTTTTTCCATATATTCAGACATGTCGATCCTCACCATTGCCTGTTCACTGTCAAAAATAAATTCCGCCAGCGCCTTGGCAAGCTCGGTTTTCCCTACACCTGTCGGCCCCATAAAAATAAAAGATCCTACAGGGCGGTTTTGATCCTGAATGCCCGAACGTGCACGTCGAACAGCATTTGACACAGCCTCGACCGCCTCCTCCTGTCCAATGACCCTGAGTCTCAGGCGATCCTCCATATGAACAAGTTTTTCCCTTTCGCCCTCAAGCATTTTGCTGACAGGAATCCCTGTCCATCTGAATATTACGTCGGCAATATCCTCATCATCAACCTCCTCTTTCAGCATTTTGCTGTCTTTCTGAAGATTAGACAGTTTTAGCTTTGCCTCATCCAGGCCTTTTCTCAAATCAGCCGCCTTTCCGTATCTGATTTCGGCAACCTTTGCCAGGTCTCCATCCCTTTCAGCCTGCTGCTCTTCAATTCCCAACTGCTCGATTTTTTCCTTGATCTCTCTTATTGTTTTAATTGCCTCTTTTTCACTACTCCAGTGGTCTTTCATTTTATCGAGCACGCCCTGCATGGTCTCCAGCTCCTTTTCAAGCTTTACAAGCATCTCCTTTGAAGCTGGATCAGATTCCTTTTTCAAGGCTTCGCGTTCAATTTCAGCCTGGGTTATTTTATGCTGAATCTCATATATTTCCACGGGCATGCTATCTATTTCCATCCTGAGCTTTGAGGCACATTCATCCATCAGATCAATAGCCTTGTCCGGAAGAAAGCGATCTGAAATATAACGGTTTGAAAGAGTTGCGGCAGCTACAATTGCTGAATCTTTAATCCGCACCCCGTGATGCACCTCATATTTTTCCTTTAAACCGCGAAGAATAGAAATCGTATCCTCCACGCTCGGCTCAAGCACCATTACAGGTTGAAACCGCCTTTCAAGTGCAGCGTCCTTTTCAATATATTTTCTGTATTCTTTCAATGTGGTCGCGCCAACACACCGCAATGTTCCCCTGGCAAGAGCGGGCTTTAACATGTTTGAGGCATCCATTGATCCTTCGCTTGCGCCGGCCCCGACTAAGGTATGAAGCTCGTCTATAAAAAGGATTACCTCCCCCTCTGCGCGTTCCACCTCTTTTAAAACCGCCTTTAAGCGATCCTCAAATTCGCCCCTGTACTTGGCGCCTGCAATCAGCGCTCCCATATCCAGGGATATAACCCGACGATTTTTCAGGCTCTCAGATACATCCTTTTCAATTATGCGCTGGGCAAGACCTTCAACAATCGCTGTCTTTCCGACCCCCGGCTCGCCTATAAGAACAGGATTGTTCTTGGTGCGTCTCGAAAGTACCTGGGCAATGCGCCTGATTTCGTCATCACGGCCTATAACAGGGTCAAGCTTCCCAAGGCGGGCAAGATCAGTCAGGTCCCGGCTGAACCTGTCAAGAGCCTGATATTTTTCTTCAGGATTAGGATCGGTTATCCTCTGCGATCCGCGGATATCCATAAGAACCTTTAGGAGAGATTCCCTTTTTATCCCGTAACTATCTAAAATCTCAGTTGCCTTACAATCCTTTTTATCTGAAATAGCCAGGAAGATATGCTCAATACTTACATATTGATCCTTCATTTTAGCTGCTTCAACAAAAGCCGCCTCAAGCACATCGCTGGTTGTCTTAGAAATATGAACGTCACCTATTCCGCTTCCGCTTATTTTTGGAAGATTATCAACGGCAAGCGCCATATCCTGGGCAACACCGTCTGGAGAAACGCCAAGCTTGCTAAGCATTGCCTTTGCTATCCCTTCCTCCTCTGCCAACATTGCGCTCATTAAATGTTCAGTCTCAATCTGCTGGTTATTGTGCTGTAAAGCCAGGGTATGGGCATTTTGAATAAGCTCCTGTGACTTTATGGTAAATTTATCAAAACGCATAATGCCTCCTGCATTTATTTTTATAAGATTGCCGATTTATATAAAAATAAACACTGAATGTTTGATGTCAAATTGTGGCTTGGTAAGGAGTCTTTGGATTTTAGATCTCGGATTGCGGACTGCGAATTTAATGAAATCTAAATTCGAAAATCCAAAATGGAGGTGGGTTAAATCTATTGAATTAATTAAATTTATACCACATAATCTTGCCTTTCATCTGGTAGCATTCTTTAGTCCCCTTATTTTTTCCAGGGTATCTCCATAGATATTCTCCTTCGAGGGATTAAGCTCCAGAGCCTTCAGAACAAGCCTCTCCGCCTCATTGAGATTTTCTTTCTTCGTGTAGTAAAGCCATGCAAGATTATTATGGGCATCGGCATTTTGGGGGTCTTTTTTGATCGCCTTTTTACAATATTTTTCCGCTTCATCAAGTTCCTTCTTCTGAAAATAGACATTCCCGAGGTAAAGATATGCCAGGGGCAGTTTTTTTGCTGCCAGTTTGTATTCCTTTATAGCGGGATCAAGTTCGCCTCTCTTCTCATAGGCAATTCCGAGAGTCAGGTGTTCCTGCGGCGTAAGCGGGTCTTTAAGCACGATAATCCTCGGCAGGCTGCAACCTGAAAAAACCCCAAAACAACAGGCAACAAATAACAGGGAAATAAATACATAGTTTTTGTTGCCTACGGTACTTCTCTTGGCTTTATCAGTAATGTCCAAAAATCCGTCCTTTCCCATGATCTCAGAAAATCTTCTTCACGGATAAACTTAAGTTGGTTTCTTCCTGAATTGGCAATGACACCACTTTTATGATAGCCTGCTATTACCATAAAATGGTTCTGTTGGTATACCCAAAAGCCATAATCTACCAGGACGACGACCGGATAACCCAGATCAATATTTTCTTTAATAGATTTGATACTGCCCCTGGACTGGACAACATCCAAGCCCTTCTTCCGGGCATATAGGACCATATCCAGACCCAGGGTTCCTTTTGCGGACTTACTGTATATCTCCGTGGCGATTATTTCAGGGGAAACCTTTACACCCCAATAACTCAAGACCCCTGCCAGGGATGCAGGACCACACTGGTATGTTTCCTGGGGAAAGAATGGAACATTTTCTATCATGCGGGCGCTTCCGGGTTCCATAACATTCCGGGATGTTGCGCATGAAAAAACCAAAGGAAGCATTAAGATAAATATACATGAGCATTTCCTCAATAGGGCGCCCTCCTTGATCCATTTACTTCAACTTGTTGACACAAGTAAGTCCTTATCGCATGTTAAATCAAATTTTTCCCTTCTTATCTCATTCCCGGCACTGTCTCTGTAAATGAGTTCTTCCGTATCAAAGTCATATTCTGGTATTTCGGGATCATTCCATCTGCTCAGAAAATATTGATAAAAAAGGGTATAAAAGCCGCTGGAATTCTGGCTATGTTCAAAGACATATTCCGGCATAACCCGAACATCCAGACCTGCGTGATAGTGCTGTACCCAGATATAGTCGCCCAGGATAGTTAGTTTTAAGAAAGGTACATCATTGTAGAGCTTTAGTCTCACATTTCTCCGGATCTCATTAAGCCCTTTAAGGAAGTCTATACCCTTTTTTATCTGCTCCCGGAAATGATCTGTGGTTATATCAGGTTCGGGAATACTTGATGCGCGGATGCTCGCCCCTTCACTATATGGATTAAGAAGCATTATCTTTACCTCACGGCAGTTTTTAATTACCTCATGCAGGTCTCCCTTTGGATCTACAAAGGTTCGAAAACCTGTTGAACCTATTACCATTGTATCTTTTGCCGTTCCTTGCTTTTCTTTCAGTCTCTTGATCTTTTTCTGTGTAAAAAGCCCCTTACTGGAAAGTGCGAAGGCCAAGCCGGCGCTCTTTGCTGCATTGGCAAGCTTCCTGTCCTTCCAGCTTCTTCCAATGTAATTAAAGAAGAAAATGAGCAACACTGCACAGGCTATCTCTATGGATACGAGGAATATCATCTCGTTCTCTATGAGAGACCAAAAGGCCAGAAAATTCCGTGCAATAAAGCTGGCAGCATAGGGCAGAGACAGGGCTATCGCCGCGCTCAGAATAATTACAACAATATGATATAAAATACGCAATGAACCCTTCATGAAATCTTCCAAGTAATTAAAATCAAGAGAAAATAATTAAGATAGTACTCAACAGGAAAGCAATATCTGCACCTGCTGAGTAACTATCCTCAGAAATTCGCTCACAAAGAGAAGAAATCAGCAGTATTTCCCCTCCACTCAAGGTAGATACTTTACCTTTCGCCTTTTCTACTAATTTCCGATCTCCTGTCTTTTTTTCTAAAACAGATAGAATCTTTGAAATATCGCCTCTACGATTTACTAAATAGTGATTACTCGCCTTTGGGCTATATAAACTGCTGCCAGCCATTGATGAGGAAGGAAAATTTAGCATTACAAGGCTGATGATAAACACAAGCGTGATCAATGCTGAGAAAGGTTTATTTACCCGCATACGGCGCCTCCTTTACAATGAAAATTTGTTCAACTATCACAAAATTGCATCTGTCATTGCAATGCGAAGCCGAAGTAATCCCTGTTTTGATAGCCTTGAAATAACGCATTACTTTGTGACAACAACCCGGTGCCCTGTAGCATAAACCCAGACTCCGACCACTATTCCTATAAGAAGGAGGACTACCAAAACCTCAAACCCATTTCCACCAACCTTGAGATCATCGATTCCCAGGGCAAGTTGATGAATCTGTTGGTCATTGAGCCGGTCGAGTCTTGCCTGGATCTCTTTCTGGGTGAAGCCCAACTCTTTGAGCCTCTCCTTGATTATCTTTGTTTCCATAGCTTTTTGGATTTTTGTAAGTTCGGCAACCCTGTCTGTCTGGGTAGAGGTGAGGATTTCTGAAGATACCATTCCTGCGTAGACCCTCGGCGCCATGCCCATCACACACATTGCCATGACAAGATACCCTGCCACCAATCTCGTAAACATTTTTTTCATTTCATCTACCTCCTATGCTCTTAATCTGAAATTATTCGGAAATGAGCCCTTCTATTCTTGGTCCAGGCCGCTTCGTTGCATCCTGGATCAACCGGGCGCTCCTCACCATAACTTATAGTGGAAATCCTGTCAACCTTAACTCCAGCAATAATCAAGTACTTCATAGTGCTGTTCGCTCTCCTCTGACCCAGTGCCATGTTATACTCATTGGTTCCTCGTTCATCACAGTGTCCCTCAATCTGGATTTTCACATTAGTATTATTCTGAAGCCAGGAAGCCTTCTTTGCCAATATCTTCCTTGCTTCATTGGTGAGTGATAATTTGTCAAAATCGAAGTGAATGTCAACATTCTCGAATTCTTCTCTAAGCTGGGCTTCTTTCTTAGTGGCCTCTTCTTTTAATCGTGCCTCTCTTGCAGCTTTCTCCTCCTCCGCTTTCAGGCGAAGATTCTCTTCTTCCGAGGGTATTTTCTCTTCTGCCTTGGCTGCCTCTTCTTTCTGTTCAATCACACTTTCTTCCGTTATACCCTTTTTTGCACACGCATTTAAAAACAAAGAAAGGGACAACATCAAGGACAACATCAAAGTAAAGACTATGAAATTACATGCCAATCTTTTACCCATCTCTCTTTCCTCCTTTCATTGAAGCAACGGCTCACGCCTTAACAGCAAATGCCTGAACCTGCAAAGGCTTCCTTAAAGCAGGGGCTCTGCCTCAGGTAGTCAGGCTGAAGCTGTTTAGGCTGAAGGCTGAAGGTACTCGAAAAACACGATTGCCGCACTTTGGTGGAGAAACAGCAGATTTTTGCATCAAACATGGCTTCAAAGTGTGCAGTATTCCCGCTTTTCCTAACAGTCTTCAGCCTTCAGTTTATCCACCTGAGTAGTTCCTCCTCTTATTTTATTTACCACGTTTGGTGATTGATCTGATAACCCCGTCAGGGGTGTATTCCACCACTACCTGATCGCCCACACTAAAGTCCTTAAGGTCCACATCCGAACCTGCGGTTAGAGTTACTAACTCGCCAGATTCATTCTGTACTGCAATTTTTCCGATATCGGGCATCATCATGCTTATCGTCCCTGCCACTTTTATCACTTCTGTCCCCTGTGACTCCTGGGAAACTGCCGTTCCGGCAAAAGAGAGCATAAACAGGGCAACAACCAGCACAGAAACTAACTTCCTTGATGTTAATTGTTTCATCATTTTCTTTTTCTCCTTTATGTATTTTGAAAATCGTCTGTTTTTTCAATTATCATCGGTTATCATTTTGAGACGTCACCACCTCCCTTCTGTTCCCACTGGGGCTGTCTTTCCGCCGTGGCGGTGTGAGTTCCCTGGGGGGGGGGCATAACTCATGGTTTTAGACAGCAATCCAAGCAACTCAAATCTGTAAAAGGGCTTCGTCAAAAAACTCGCCTGGTATTTCATTTTCTCCTCTTCAAGACGTGTTCGATACCGTTCCAAGTCAGCGCTCATATAGATCGTTTTTATCCCGGGATCATGATTCCGTATGTCCCTTACCATTTCGAGGCCGTTTTTTTCCGGCATCTGGATATCGGTAAGAATGATGTCGGGTTTGAACTGGAGGAAGACCTCATACCCCTCCTCGCCATTCACGGCTGTCTTCACGCGATAGATGCCTTCCCT
>JAUSPN010000070.1 GCA_030656555.1 Candidatus Desulfaltia sp.
AATAATTGATGGGCAAGAAAGCGCCTCTGTCCGGCGATCAGTTCGTAAGGGGGGGTCCCGTAACTACCGAGAAGAACGACTGGCTGAAGAAGACCATGTTTCTTGATGCTAGCAGCTAGTTCGTCGATGCCCGTGGTGGCATTCTCCACCCGCACGTTGAGTTTGCTCACGCTGATCTGCGCAATTTTCACATCGTGGATCATGTTATTTAGCATTGTTTCACTCCTGGTTCGCCTACACGTTCTGCTAAAAGTTTCCGACTTCTATTCTCTTAACATCTGAATATTGAGGGAGTTGCGACAGATTTGGCTTTCTCCCCCTCTTTCTGCTCTTATCTTCCTCTGTTCCCTATCTAAATTTAATGGGCCTTATGTAGCCGACACAAGCGTGTTTGGGTGGCTTCACCCGAACGCGCTTGGGCCGGAACGGCGAGTCCACGAGCCCTCCTGTGGTATGCTCTTGTAAGTGAATCGAACGCTGAGGCTGGGGGTAACCGTCCAGGGGATAAGCAAAGACGACGGTGCCCCGAGCTTCCCATCCCGCCAAGGAAAGTCAGCCCAAATAAAGGAGACACCGTCGTGAACCGTATAGTATCACTTGTTCGTTGGTTTTGTCGCCAACTTTCTTTAGAAGAATTATTCACTGCTACACTATCATCTTAGAGGTCCTCAATAATGAACGACCCGATATCAAACCTAAGAACTCCTTTCGGCAGGAGCATCCCAATTACCGTAAGTTCGATGTTGATCCTGAACTACCGCTCACTGAATGCCTCGCCCCAAAACGAAGTCTCCCTTCTACTGACTGGAAAGACTTGCTCGAACTGTACCGCCTCAACAACGGCAAAGAACTCAAGCCTGTCAATCGTAGAGATCAGTCAACATCGGTTCTCAACTCCATTCGCTGCCCAAACTGCAACGCTCCCGGAAAGTACATCTATTACAATGACGGCAAAAAGCGCATCCAGCTGCGGTGCAAAGTCTGCAACGATCTCTTCCCGATCCACCGCCATCATCGCCCAATAAAAGCCAAGTACTGGTGTCCTCTTTGCAACAACGCTCTTTATCTCTGGAAAAAATCCGAAATCCTCACCATCTACAAATGTCCCAATGACAACTGCCCGCGATACATTGCCGCAAAGAACAAACTCAATCGTAAGGAACAATCCCTTCAGCAACAAAGGTCCAGTCAGTTCAAACTCCGCTACCAATACCGCGAATATCACTTTGATCCAAGAGACCTCGTGCCCGCTTCACCACAACCTTCTTCCTATGGCAGAATAGACCGTATTCACGGCAGTTTCGAGAGACTCGGCCTCGTCCTGGCTCTTAACATCTCATATGGACTTAGTTCGAGAATGACTGCTCACATGCTTAAAAACATCTTTCAGACTCCTATATCCCATCAGACTGTCCTGAACTACACCAATGCCGCTGCCGTGCTTTGTCATCAATTCAACATGCATTACAAAGGCCCTGTCGACTCTCGTGTTGCCGGCGATGAAACCTATACCCGCGTGGCCGATCGGTGGAATTACACCTGGTTCACTATCGGCACCATCTGCCGCGCCATCCATGCCTATCACCTCTCCGATACCCGGAGCACTCAGCATGCGCTCATCACTCTCTCGGAAACCATCCGAACCGCACCCAAAGGCACCACTACCGAATTCGTCGGCGACGGCAACCCTGCCTATGACTCCGCGGCCCATGCCATCAACCACCCCGCTTTGCTCCAAGGCGCCACCCTCCCGCTTAAACGACGCACCGTCATCGGCCTGACTAATGAGGACTCCGAAAGTACTGAATACCGCCAGTTCAAACAGATCATCGAACGGCTTAACCGCACCTATAAGTTCCACACCCGCGCCCGTTGCGGCTTCAAGGACTTCAATGGCGCTGTTTCCTTGACCGTCCTCTTCGTGACCCACTACAACTTCCTCAGAGGTCACTCCGCTCTGAACTACAAATGCCCCATCCCATTAGATGATCTCAAAAATATTCAAACCATCCAAGGCCGCTGGGGTAAAATCCTCGACATGGCTACACAGCTTGCCGCCTGAATATATTCTCTTCCTTCTATGCCGGGCGGTCTTTGGGGTGGTATCACGGCGGAGAGCCGTGATATAGCGCCGCCAACTAACATGGCCGAGAGTTCACTGGTTATCGGCGCGTAGCCTCGGCCAAGCCCCCTGGTAAACGGTAATTCATCTGCCATTATTACTGTCTCCGTCACTACCACCCTTTCTCTTCATTTTTTCATGTTATTTTTGACCTCATAAAAATATGGTTGGTTTCTAATTAATGCACTATATTACTGGGCGATCATTAATTCAAGGCTCATAAAATATAAAGGCATGAAAGGCTCAAATGTTATTCTTCAGACCAAAATTGGGAACGAAAAAACGCCCCATCATTGTTCATGTTCAAAACGAGCAACGGGCAGGTGAGATTGCCACCATCTGCGATCAGCATGGATGGCAGTTTATTGCTGGATTGGAACCTGATAAGCCTGAAAATATTGATGATTTGGAAAAGGCTTTGCGTTCCCCCTTCGCCCAGCATACCAAGCCTGACTTTAAGCCCAGAATAAGCGGAAATGATTATTGTCCCTGTAAAAGCAACTTGAAATACAAGAACTGCTGTGGAAAGGACAAGGTTTAATGAATTCAACTCAATGTGAATCTATGCCTGCAACTGTGGACATAATTAGGGAATTCGGAATACTCTGTATCCGCGACTTGCATCAGCATTTTATAGATGACACACTGGACAATAATGAACACATACCCAATGTCAGGCGTTTCACTGAGGTTACGATTAATTATCTTCGTAGTAAAAATGTCAGCCCCAACACCTGTAAAATAGTTAAAAAAGAACTTATTGCTTATGCAAATAAACTGTTCCTTGAAGAATGGATGAAACCACCACATGATGCTGATGATCCACCCGTTTTATCGGAAGGGCAGAAAGTATTTAAAACTTTAATAAAAAATAAATACGGTGATGGTTAATTTTCTCAAAGGTATTCCCCCTCTTTTTTATGAATAAATATAACAAAGGGGGCACATGAAAATCATAAAGATAAAGCCGGAGAATAAATCAGGGATAATCAAAGGCGTGGATCAATACCGTGTCGTTTATCAAGATGAGCCGGGAAAAGAAAAAGTTCAAAGAAGGTTTGCCATTAAGAGGCTGAAATATATTAGCGATAAATAAAATCACCCCTTGTTTCTCACCCAGGACCACACCACCCCGTTCCGGCACTCTTCCCCTTTTCCCTTCATAAACGCCACTGATTTTCCATCCCAAGAGTAATGCCCCATTTTATTGCCCCAATCTGATTTTGGCCAATAATGATGGCTATTAAGAGTAAACAATGGCATCAGGATCAACCACGTGGGGCGATAATCAGCCTGCCTTAATGAGATCAGGTGGGAAAATCAGAGCCTTGACGGGGCATCACTATCACGCCAGACTTGCCACATGAACCTATCCCCGCAACATACCAACGACATCAAACAGTGGATTCCCCTGGAGCAGTGTAAGGATAATCATCTGTATCGCATAGCCGCCAGAAATTCCACACTGGGCATCTGGCGCTCACAGAAACAGGGCTTTGAGATCCGTAGAGACAAACTGGGCAGCGTTTACAGATTTTTGGAATTTCACTGGGACTGGCAGGGTGGTGAAATCCTCTTCGGCAAAAAAATGCTTGGAACAGCCAAACCTCTTATGGAAATAGAACAAGCCCCGGCATTTAAAAGCGAAAAAGAATTTATTGAGTACATGGAAAGGAAATTTGAGGAATTACAAAAGGATTAAGAGCCATGAAAACCTTGCCAATTTTAATCATGCTTTGCGCGTCCCTTGCCCTGGCCGGGGATGCTCCACCCAAAGCCCATGCCGATGTCTACGACCGGGAAGGCAACATCTACATGAAGGGAACAGACGGCCAGGAATTACAGTTGACAACCTCCGGCAAGGACAGCCACGCCACGCTCTCCCAAAATGGACAACAGGTTATTTTTGTTAGACGGGTGCAAGAATTGAAAGATAATCCGCTGGGGGTTGCCGAGGATGATGCAGCAATGTTGTATGCCTCTTGGAGTCCTGATGAGATTTGGACGATGGATATCCAGGACAAGAAACCCAAGGTGCTCCGCAAAAGCACCTACGAAAAAGAGCCCAAGAAATGCACTGGATGGTTTTATGAC
Organism: Candidatus Desulfaltia sp.; assembly: GCA_030656555.1. Lineage (GTDB taxonomy): Bacteria > Desulfobacterota > Desulfobacteria > Desulfobacterales > ETH-SRB1 > Desulfaltia. The sequence goes on from JAUSPN010000070.1 coordinate 4,217, forward strand.
CTGAATTTTTCTCCAGACGGCAAGACAATCTACTACGCCTGCCAGCCGGGTAGTCCTTCAACGGGAGCCATCCACGCCATGAGCTTTGACGGCACTGATGACCGCTGGCTATGCTGGGGGCAGTCGGTGGATGTTGTGGGCGGCGATAAGTCGGATAAATATTACGGGCACCTTGTCGTAAGCCGCAAAGCAGATGACGGTGCCTATGATATTTCCATGCTTATGACGCCGGATGGAAAGGAAATTGAGAAGATATCGGAGGCGTTTTGGAAATCCCATCAGAAGGTTAAGTGATATTTTTTGGCTTCTTTATCGTGCGTTCTTTTGGATTCTGATATAGTGCAGTCCTAACGCTCAAAAGAACATCAACGTCAGTGGCAAATAACCATAAAAAGGAGAAGAATGCAAAAAAAGGCGAATATATCAAAGGCACTCAAAAGAAAATATCCCGAGCAGGTGGTACTCAGCAATTGTAATTATGGCAATGGCGAACCGAGTTAGAACGGCTCGCGGATGGTATTTTTGACTTAACCAGCGGGGTCGGCAAAAAAAGTTTTATATTTTTCTGGACTCTAAGCCGCCTTTGATGTATTTCTGTTTCCCA
>JAUSPN010000078.1 GCA_030656555.1 Candidatus Desulfaltia sp.
ATGTTTCTTTTGGTAATGCGCGGGAGTGATCAAAGAGAAAATGAAAGGTGCCGGTCATTGGCAACACCTACAAATAAAGGATTTTGAAAGGTCTGGGTGTTGATAATTATGGAAAGAAAGGGTGAATATAAATCGTGTTTAATTCACCCTTTCTCTGAAGGAATTATTGCTCCAACTCTGTCATAGGTTCCAGATATACCTGTAACACGGGCACCTTTTTATATTCCTCCGGCTACACCGCTTGTGTATACGGTTGGAATAGTTACGGTACCATCTGTATTTCTGGTTACATTCGTGACCAGATACTGCCATGATGGCCTCCTATGCCTGACAAACCGTTATTCCCTATCCGATATAGTGGCTCTGCCAGTAATAAAATCACTAAGCTACCGCGCGCATGCAGTTAAGCAACTCTTTGACTTCAACAGTTGCAATGCCGGCATTAATATCAGACATCGCGTAGGGAATGACCAATTCGTTATTATGAATTATCGCACCGCAGGAATAAACAACATTGGGGACATATCCCTCGCGCTCTTTTTCACGCGGGGCAAGCAACGGCTCATCCAGGCGGGAGATGATTTTTGTTGGATTTTCAAGATCAAGCAGTATTGCGCCGATGCAATACTGGCGCATGGGCCCGACGCCATGGGTGAGCACAATCCAGCCTTCATCGGTTTCGATGGGTGAGCCACAGTTGCCGATCTGAACGAATTCCCATGGATATTCAGGCTCCTGGATGATTTGGGACTCTTGCCAGAAATGGATATTGTCTGAGAACATGATATGGTTATTTTCACCGTCCTGGCGCGAAAGCATGATATAATGATCGCCAATTTTTCGTGGGAAAAGAGCCATTCCCTTATTTATTACGGCTTTGCCGTTGAGCGTTAAAATGTTGAAGTTGATAAAATCCTTTGTTTCGATCAGTTGCGGCAAGATCGTATGGTCGTTATAGGCGGTATAGGTCGCATAATAGGTGGCTTCACCGTTGTCATTGAAAAACTGAACGAAACGGGCATCTTCAATGCCTCTGCTTTCGTTTTTCGAAACGGGAAAGATCACCCGTTCGGATATGCAATGATCGGCGTGGAAACTCACCTCATAATTGGAATCTGCAAGCCAGCACATGACCTCGAAGGTTCTGTTTTGGCGCGTTTCAGAAAATTGCGGTTTTGCGCGAAGTATTCCAATTTTTTCTATTAATTCATTATAAGTAAAATCTTCCGGCATCTGGTTAAGGATATGCGCGGTTATCTCATTGCTGGCCTCCATCTCGTTCAGCTTGAGCTGGAAAGGATGGCGTTTGTAAACAGTATCTAATTGAAGATCCGGCGTTTCCACAAAATCACTGATCGGGTCGAAGAGAATCCCGTTTTGCCGGTCAAGAACGCCGCCGCGAAAGACAATTGACGAAATATGGCCTTCACCCGTTGCCCGCAGGCTCATGACAAAGCGTAAGCTGCCCTTGTCCAGATGGCTCTGATCAGGATGGGGGACAATGGAAGGGTTGAAAAGGGCGGCTGATTCAATGGAGTACTCTTTTGTAAAGTAGGCTCCGATGAGGGACCTTTGAACGTCGCTGAGCATTGTATCCCGAGGAAGATAATCCTTCACCTCATTCAGGTGCCGCTCGAAAATGTGCCCGATGTCTTCGTGTCGTCCCGAAAAGTCAATCATTATTTGCGCCATTAAATTCTTCGCCGCTGTTTCAGACAAGCTCATTATCCGCTGAATTATTTTGGGTATGCGATACCTCTCATCGGGAAGATGAAGCCGGGCGATCACCCGTGATGTATCCCTTAAGATCTTATTTGCTTTTCTTTCAACTTTCAGCCCTTGATACTTTTTTGCTTGCATATCGTTGTGTCCTTAATACCAATTAAAATTTTATGTAGTGATAGGCCAAAGGCCGGCTATCTGTTTTAAGATTTTTCGCGGCCATTTTACAATCTTTCAGAGTCAAGAATCATTTCATAGACTTGTATGTATTCATCGATCATGCGGTCGACTGTGAAATGCCGTTCAACATGGCGACGACAGTATGCGCGGTCAATCTCTTTAATACGTGCAACAGTCTCAATGGCCTCGTCCATGTTGCCCGCCAAAAAACCACTTTTGCCGTTTTCGATAAGTTCAGGCATGCTGCCCCTGTCAAAGGCGATCACGGGCGTACCGCAGGCCATGGATTCGATAACGGCCAGACCGAAAGGCTCATCAAACTGTATTGGGTGCAATAGCGCGCTGGCTTTGCCGAGCAGCCGGTTGCGCTCAACGGGTCCGACGCTGCCGGCAAAAATTACCTTGTCGTTGTCTATGTGAGGGGCGACATATTGATTGTAGTAAGCCTGATCCTGGATAATACCCGCCAGTATCAGCTTTTTATTGCAGGCCCCGGCGATTTCAATAGCTTGTCGGGCGCCCTTGTCATTGTGAATCCGCCCGAAAAAAAGCAGGTAATCGTCCGGAGCAGGCTGAAAATCAAATTGCTTGATATTTATGCCGTGATGGATGGTTTTGATATAATCAAGATCCGGCGATCGGTCGGCATCGCTGATGGAAACATAGAAGACTTTGTTGTTGTATTTTTTGTAAACCGGCAGAATCCCGGGCGATGAAAAACCGTGAATGGTGGTCACCACAGGGGTGCTGATAAGGCCGGTATAGGTCAAGGGCAAAAAATCAAAATTGTTATGTATAATATCAAAATCTTCAGCATGCTCAAACAGTTCTGAAATGTGGAGGCACTCCCAGACTTTTGGTATGATTGAGCGGTCTTCTTCATAACCGCGCGGGCAAACGGCATGCAGCGTGCCGCTGGTCTGCGAATCCGCGGTTGCAAACAGGGTAACATCATGACCGCGCGCTACCAGCCCCTCGGTTAAAAGGGAGGCCACGTTTTCCCAGGGTCCATAATGTCGCGGCGGTGTGCGCCAGGCAATGGGCGAGAGCATGGCAATGTGCATAGGTAATCCTTTAAGCTGAGTCAGTTAATTGGGACAATGGCTGCTTTAAAATCTCGTCGGCATAGAGCTTCTGCAATGTCATCAGCGAAAGCAGCCAGGCAAGGGAGGACTCGGCGCCTTCATTCTGGTTGATGCCGTCCGCCATCAACCCATCCCGGCAGCCGCCGGTCTTGGGATCATAGAGCGGCATATTCAGGTCGTTGTGTCCGAGAAACCAATTGAAGCACATGACCGCATTCTCAAACCATGTGTGGTCCCGGGTGATATTAAAAGCTTCGACGCAGGCTTCGATCATGGCATTGGCTTCGAGGGGCTGCTGGTCGAAACGTGCTCTGGGTCCGCCTCGTTCATACCAACCGTTGCTGCCGATGGGCACAAAGTGATTGTCTTCGGTCTGGAGGGTGATCAGCCACTTGAGGGCGCAGAGCCCCATATCGACCATGTCGTTGCGTTGCATTTGATGGCCGGATAGCAGCAGGGCATGCGGCAGTTTGCCGTTAGCATAGTTTAGAGCGTTTTCAAGCCAGGGCCAATCGTCGGTTGCATGGTTTTTAAACTGATTGAAAAGCCTGTCGGCAAGAACTTCCCGGATCCTGCGCGCTTCACTGTCGCCTGCAAATTTATACAGGTAGCCATGAATTCCAACCAGGGTAAAAGCGATGGCGCGGGGCGAATTAAAATTCTCGACAGCTCTCAGTGCCTTGTTGAAAAGGGTCGTGCTCACTGCGAGATACCCGGGATTTTGAAGAAAAGCCAACGATTTGCCAAGGCACCAGAGCGTTCTGCCATGCGCATCCTCGGACCCGATCTCATCCATCCACTGCCGCGAATACGTCATGAAATTGCGAAAGCGCCCGTTTTTTTCATCATAGGCATACAGAAGAAATCCGAGATAATGATCGCTGAGAAGATCAAGTCCCAAGCCGTTTGTCGGCAGGTATTTTTGACCCATGGCGGCAACCAGCAGCGCTCTGGCATTATCGTCGGTGCAGTAGCCATGGGTGCGATCGGGAATGGTATAATTGGCATGTTGCAAGATGCCGGTATCATCGGTAAAGGCTTTCAGGTGATCGAGCTTGATCTCCGGGAGCTCGAAATTTGTGATGGCCTTGATGTTTTCAACATAGGAATGCCGGGGACGGGGGTTCCGGGTTCGGTTTTGGCGCACTTCATTGAAAACCTGGAGGTATTTTCGGGACACCTCCTTCCAGACTGCGTCACGACTGAATGTATAGGCTTTTTTGCGCATGGCGTGCCGTTCGACATCGTTGTCCAGAAGTCCGATAATTTGTGCCGCCATGGCCTCCGGATTGCGGAAGGGTACAATTCGGCCCCGGCCTTCGGCAAGCATCTCGGTGGCATACCAGTACGGGGTTGAAATGACGGCTTTGCCTGTGCCCATGGCATAGGCAAGGGTCCCGGAGGTAATCTGGGCTTCTTCAAGATACGGGGTTACGTAGATATCGGCGATGCCGAGAAACTCACATAACTCTTTTAGTTCAACAAAACGATTTTGAAAAATGACATGCTCGCCGATATCGAGTTTGCGCACGAGCTGCTGCAGCATGATACGGTATGCATCCCCCTGCAACTGTAGTATATGCGGGTGGGTTGCGCCCAGGATAATATAGACCACATCAGGGTGTTTTTTGATGACCGCCGGAAGCGCCTGCAATACATTTTCAATGCCCTTGTTTGGGGAAAGCAGGCCGAACGTGAGCAGCACCTTTTTGCCTTCCACACCGAACTTGTCTTTGTTGAAACTGGGGTCGATAAACGGCGTATCGGGAATGCCGTGATGGATAAAGGCAATTTTTTCCTCGGGCACGGCATAGATATCTTTTAGGAAGTCAGATGCCTTATTGCTCATCACGACCAGTTTGTCGGACAGATCGGATAGCTTGCACATGACGGCACGATATTCCGGCGCGGGGTCCTTCAAAACCGTGTGTAAGGTAGTTACCACCGGCATGCGCAGATCAGCCAATAGTTTCAGCAGATGACTGCCGGCCGGACCGCCGAAGAGACCGTATTCATGCTGCACGCAGACAATATCCGTCCGGCTGATATTGAGAAATTGAGATGCGACGCTGTAATCGCTCAACTTGTTCTGGTTGATCTCAAAGCGCACTTTTTCCGGATATGGATATCCCTCGGGTTTGTCATTCATTGCAGCCGCCCAGCAGTAAATATCGGTAGCTTCCGCTGATAAGCCTTCAACCAGATCCGTGGTGAAGGTTGCGATACCGCACTGGCGGGGCAGATAGTTGCCGATTACGGCAACCGAGTCGATTCCCTCATAATACTTAATAACAGATGTCATAATCGCCGCCTTTTTGCTTTTGATTCTTAACCCATGCGATATAGATGAGATTTCCAACGGTTTCCTTTTCACCAACCAGTTGGCGCAACTCAACTAATTCCCTTATGAGCTGAATTTTTGTTTTGCGTTATCTTCCATTTGCCCAAATCGATTTCATTTTTACTTCTTTTTGTTTTTTTCGCTGAATAGTTACCCCTTTAGTTTTACAGTTTAAAGATCTACAAGCTTATAGCCATTATCTTTTGCTATCTTTTCTCCTCGCTTTACAGACAAACTTACCCCTGATAATGAAAGTTTCAAATGTCTTGATAATTCAGCCATGCTTATGCCAAGATCTCTTACAGCCCAGCAACATAATAAACTTCGTGCATTAACCCGTTTTCGTTCTTTGCCTTGTGCCCAGATCTCAGATGGTTTAAGCTGCATTTGAGCAGACACCTTTAAAGCAATTTTATCAAGATCATATCCTTTGGCAAGCAACCCATGCTTTTTCTCTATTTGTTCTTTGGCTTCTGAAAGCACTTGTTCAACAAAATCACCATCGCCCAGGATTCGCTCATCTGATTTTAGAAATGTTTTGACCTTTCGCATTGCCTTAACAGCGGCCCAACCCCCGTGGCTTCGAATTAGACCACCGCCAGTTAAATCAGTACGTCGTCTATGGGAAACACCTTTTTGAATAAACGCCCGGTATTTTCGACGGGCAACCCATAAACTATCATCGTAAAGTTTTAATACCCATTCAATATCTTGCCAGTCGTTTTTAACTTTTCCCATGATAACTGTATGACCGGTATATGGGTATTTGTCTAATGCTGTAATATCTTTAACAATGTTGGCACGTATCGGATTTAGATGAATATACCGCACAAGTTCCAAAAGATAAGCATCTTCCTGACACAAAATGGATTTATACCGGTTTTGGAAAAGGTGCCCATGACGGTGGTGCCTTCTGTTGTAGGAAACAGCATATCCTGTCAGCAACCGTCGCATCACTGTAGCAATGGGAACCTGACCGGTTTTTAGCAGCAAATGGAAATGATTAGGAATAAGGCTCCAGGCAAAACATCGGGTTTTGGTTTCCTGAATGATTCTACCGAGCCGATCTATAAAATTATTGCGATCAACGTTATCATTAAAAATTTCTGACTGATCAATTCCTCTTACTATTATGTGATGTAAAGCACCTGGTGCATCTATTCTATCTAGATTTTCTTGGCCTAGATTTTCTTGGCATAATGACTGATAGCACAATAATAGCTATCTGTAAACTGTGAAACTAAAGGGCGTCCCATTTTTAATCCCAATGGGGATTTCTACCATATGTTCAACTTGACCGGAAAAACGCACCCGATATTCTGAATTCCTATGTTAATACTTACATTAAAGAGGAAATCAAAGAGGAAAGCATTGTAAGGAGTCTTCCCCCATTTTTGCGCTTTTTGAGCATTGCCGGGCAACTAAACGGTCAATTGGTAAACGCTCAGAACATTTCCCGGGAGGCCGCCGTACCACGAGGCAGTGTGGATGTATATTTTTCCATTCTGGAGGATACACTTCTTGGACACTTCCTTCCAGCTTATCGACCGAATGCAAAAGTTCGAGAACAGACGCATCCAAAATTTTACTGGTTTGACCCTGGCGTTGCGAGCGGCCGCGGGTCTTCTTTTTGAGCCCGTTGACAGGTTCTGGAAAGGTACGGCGCTGGAAAACATGATTTACCACGAATTAAGAGTCTATAATCTTACCCAAAACAAGAACCGGCAGATATCTTTCTATCGGACAGGCAGCGGGGTGGAAATAGATTTTGTGATTGAAATCCAGAAATGGCAAGTCTCCTCTAATGCTCACATTGTTTGCCTGGAAGTGAAAATGGCGAAAAAATGGGACAGGAAATGGGAACGCCCTATGCGTTCGCTAAGTACCTCTGACCGTATCCATGTAGATCTCGCTATGGCAAGTCCGAAAGCCACTGGTATGCAGGAGCTACCAATATATACTGATCTCCATTTGGAATCATACGGTAACCTTCGCTTTTCTCGACAAGTTGAACAGCCGGTTTTTTCAAAACAGACTGAAATTTCTTAAGGACCGGAGACGGTTTTGTGTCTGAAAGTTTAGCCTCAATTAAAACAAGCGGTTCACCCTCGTTTGCGATGAGAAAGTCCACTTCCTGCTGTTCCTTATTCTTAATAAAATGCAAGGAAAATGTACCGTGTCCAATATCGTTCCATGCTGTAACCGCTCTATACAGTTCCACTGCCACCATGTTTTCAAACCGGGCCGCAGGTTCCTTTATCCTGGGGATGTCCCAGAGATACACCTTACGCTCTTTTTGAATTGCCCGCGCAATTTTCCGGGTCCATGGAGCAATGCTGAAAGTAAGGAAAAATCTTTCAAAAATCGACAACCAGTTCTGAACAGAATTATATGCTACTTTCAAATCTCGAGCTAACGAAGGGACTGAGACAGAACTTCCTACCTTAGATGGCAACAGAAGGTAAAGAGTTTCCATGTCCATGATGGATTTTACCCCTGTCAGATCCCGAATATCCTCACGTATTAACTGCTTTGAATAGATGTTCGACCATCGGCGGTAGGTCGTCTTTCGCCCTGCCAGGTATGGCTCTGGGAATCCACTTAATTCAGATAGCCCCGCCCATATTTCTTTCAGTTCTTCGGTGTGTTCCGTTGTTGTTTGTAACGGATCATTGAGGAAATGGCCAATCTCTCTGTTTTTTCCCCCCAACTCGGAAATCGTAAATGGCCATAGGTGAAATAGAAAATAACGCCCGGCCAGTGAATCCCCTCCTTGCTGATAGATATCCAGCCTCCCGCTTCCTGAGATAAGAAACCGGTATTTATCATGATGCTGGTCATATATGCCTTTAAGATAGTTTTTCCAGTCTTTGTATTTGTGGATCTCATCAAGAACAATCAATGGGATTGATGAATCTTTGCGTTCTAATGCTTCAAAGAAAGATGGGTTTTGCAGAAAATTTGTTCTATGTTCAGCAATATCCCAATTGAAATAGAGATGATTCTTAAAGGAGTCGGAAATGATTTGGGTAAGAGTGGTTTTTCCTGCCTGACGTGGCCCTACAAGGAATATCATGTCCTTGTCAATAGCGAGATCATGCCAGATCTTAATATATGCGGTTCTCTTTATCATGATGACCATTATTCATAGTATTGAAAAATAGTCAAGACAATTTTGCAACAAACTGAAATATGGTCGGAGCCTCTCCGGTGGCAACGCAAAATGATGTAGTTGGACGAAAAAGAGTTGACCAGTGGTTTTAATCAGGATTTTCTTGACTTAGTAACCACTCCTTATGATATCTATAATAACTTTAGAACATCTGGCTAAATAGCCCTTCAAAGGGTTATCCGGCGTTTCAAAAAATCCGCCTGATGGGCGCTGAATTCGTAATTTGGGGAATAGAAATGCATACAAAAAATAATAAAAAATTATCGGGAGAAATATCCAAAATTCAGGATTCGATTCGCTACCAACTTAAATATTCGGTTGGAAAATTATGGGAAGACGCATCTCAGAATGATCTTTTAAATGCGGTCTCTCTTGCAGTAAGGGAAAGAATGATTGACAACATGTTTGAAACAGAGAAACGCTATCAAAAGAATGATGTGAAAAGGCTGTATTATTTTTCTATGGAATATCTAATAGGACGCTCTTTAGGCAACAATCTATATAATCTAAAAATGTTTGATATTTGCAAAGAAGCTCTAATGGATATGGGTATATATTTAGAAGAGCTGCTGGAAGTTGAACGTGATGCAGCATTAGGAAATGGGGGACTTGGTCGTTTAGCTGCATGTTTTCTTGATTCGCTGGCGACGTTGGATATGCCGGGTTTTGGTTATGGAATAAATTATGAGTTTGGTCTTTTTAAACAGCAAATTAGTAATGGATATCAAAAAGAGAAGCCTGACCAATGGTTTTCCAAAGAATCACCTTGGTTGATAGATAGGCCAGAGAACTCCTGTATTATTCCTATTTATGGCAAAATTGAACATGCTGAAGACAGAAATGGTGATTACAATCCAATGTGGATGGATTGGAAGCTAATGATTGGTGTTCCTCATGATATGCCGATTGTGGGTTACGGTGGCAGTACTGTTAATTATTTAAGGTTATTTTCAGCACGGTCTTCAGATGAGTTTGATATGCAGATATTTAATGAGGGTGATTATCTTAAAGCAGTTAAACAGAAAGTATCGTCAGAAACGATTTCAAAAGTTCTTTATCCATCAGATAGTAAAGAAACCGGCAAGGAGCTAAGACTTGTCCAAGAATATTTTCTCGTTGCATGTTCAATAAAAGATATAATCAGGCGTTATTTGAAAAACCATGATTCATTTGACAGCTTTTCTGATAAGGTTGCCATCCAGTTGAATGATACCCATCCTGCTCTTACTATAGCTGAATTAATGAGAACATTAATAGATGAAAAAAGTTTGTCCTGGGGAAAAGCCTGGGATATTACTCAGGCGACCATAGGTTATACTAATCATACTTTGATGCCTGAGGCATTAGAGAAATGGCCTGTTAGCCTCATGGAACATGTGTTGCCCAGGCATTTACAGATAATTTATGAAATTAACAAACGTTTCCTTAGTGATGTGTCGGTCAGATTTCCTAATGATTCCAAGCGGCTAAGCAATATGTCTATAATTGAAGAAAACAATTCTAATCAGGTGCGCATGGCATATCTTTCAATTATAGGCAGTCATTCAGTTAACGGAGTTTCCGCTCTTCATTCAGAGCTTTTGAAGACTTCTCTTGCTCCTGATTTTTATGAATTATGGCCCGAACGATTTAATAATAAAACAAATGGAGTTTCTCCAAGAAGATGGCTTAACAATTCTAATCGATTGTTATCTGAACTTTTTAAAAAAACAATAGGCGAAGATTGGATTACAAATCTATACAAACTTAAAGAACTTGAAAATTATGCAGAAGACAGTTCATTTCAAGAGGAATTCCTTGCCATTAAAAAGAAGAATAAGGATATTCTGGTAACTTTAATCTTTGAAACATGCAGAGTTAAAATCGATACGGATTCACTTTTTGACATACAGGCCAAACGTATACATGAGTACAAAAGGCAACTTTTGAATGTGATGTGTATAATATATCAATATTTAAGATTAATTGAAGATAAAAAAATACCATCTGTTCCAAAAACTTATATTTTTGCAGGTAAAGCTGCGCCAGAATATTTTATGGCGAAACTAATAATAAAGCTTATCAACAGTGTAGGTAAAGTTATAAACAACGACAAAAGAGCCAATAATTATATGAAAGTTGTTTTTATCCCGGACTACCGTGTTTCTTTGGCAGAAAAAATCATTCCCGGCGCTGATTTAAGTGAACAAATATCAACTGCAGGTATGGAAGCATCCGGAACTGGAAATATGAAGTTTGCCATGAACGGCGCTCTTACAATCGGCACTTTGGACGGCGCTAATATTGAAATTATGGAAGAGGTCGGATCTGAAAATATTTACATATTCGGATTAAAGGTCGAAGATATTTCTCAGATACGAAATTATTATAATCCTTTGGAATTATACAATAAAAATCCTATGGTAAAACGAGTTATGGATGCTATAAATTCCGATATGTTTTGTAAAAGTAAACCGGATCTTTTCAAGCCCATATATGAAAAGATACTTTATAAAGGCGATAAATATTTTTATCTTGCAGATTTTCAATCTTATATAAACACACAAGAAAAGGTTTCAAGAGATTATATAAATCGTTCAATATGGGCAAAAAAGGCTATTTTGAATGTAGCTCGAACAGGCAAGTTTTCAAGTGATCGAACTATTTCAGAGTATGCACGTGATATCTGGAAGATTATATAAACAAAAACTCTTACTTATGCAATTTATCGCTGATTTTCATGTCCATTCTAAATTTTCAAGAGCTACTGCCAAAAATCTTGATCTTGAAAACCTCTATATCGCAGCTCAATTAAAAGGGATTACAGTTGTCGGAACAGGTGATTTTACACATCCCGGCTGGTTTGCGGAAATAAAGGAAAAATTAGAGCCGGCAGAGGAAGGGCTTTTTAAATTAAAAAGGGAAATTGCCGGGGAATGCGATAAAAAGGTCCCGTTATCCTGCCGCGGCAAGGTTCGTTTTATTCTGGTTTCTGAAATCAGCAATATCTATAAAAAAAACAATAAAACCCGTAAAAACCACAACCTTGTATTTGTGCCTGATCTAAATATTGCCGATAAGTTTAATTCAAAGTTAGATAAGATCGGAAATATTAAGTCTGATGGAAGGCCTATACTTGGGCTTGATGCAAGAAATCTTCTTGAAATACTGCTTGAGACATCAGGTACATCTTTTTTGATTCCTGCCCATATATGGACGCCATGGTTTTCTGTTCTTGGTTCAAAGTCCGGATTTAATTCTATCCGGGAATGCTTCGAGGATCTTACCCCTCATATATTTGCCGCTGAAACAGGCCTTTCATCTGATCCGCCGATGAACTGGCGTGTGTCCAGCCTTGATAACCTTACCCTTGTATCAAATTCAGATGCCCACTCTCCGTTAAAACTCGGTCGGGAGGCAAATCTTTTCAACACCAGGCTTTCATATTCCGCAATAAGAGAGGCAATGAAGACAGGCGATCCTAATCATTTCCTGGGCACCTTTGAATTTTATCCTGAAGAGGGAAAATATTATCTGGACGGACACCGCAAATGCTCTGTTTGTTTTTGGCCCCAAAAAACCTTAAAAAACAAAGGGATATGTCCGGTTTGCGGGAAACCTTTGACTGCCGGAGTATTATACCGTGTTGAAGAGCTGGCGGATCGGCCAAAGCATGAAAAACCGAAAAGAGCTCACCCTTATTACAGCATGGTTCCTCTGGTCAATATTTTATCAGAAATATTAAAGGTCGGCCCAGGGTCAAAAAAGGTCATGAATAATTACAATGCAGCACTTGATATTCTTGGCCCGGAATTAAGTATACTTCACAACCTGGAACCAGAGGCCATTGATAAGGCCGGCATTCCGCTGCTTGGCGAGGCTGTAAAAAGGATGCGCAGGAAAGAAATTGATATTTCCCCCGGATATGATGGTGAGTTCGGCCGCGTGAAGATATTTAAAGATTTTTCCCTTTAGCATAGTATGGAAATTGCAACCCGATTTTGACCCTCTATTAATTTGAACAACAATCATGAACTCTGTGGGAATAGTCAGAAACTATATAATAAATGATTATGTTATTAAAAATGATAGAGAAAAAGAATGATTAACAGATCCGCCGTTATTTTAAAATGTAAAGAACCATTTGTACGATGGATTAACGAGGCTGATCCTTATGAAGATGATCCTGGGATAACGGCAGAAAACGCTAATGAGGATCGAACAGTATATTTAATAACAGTTGATGATGCTGAAAACATTGAGAAATGGATATCATTAAATTTCAAAACACTCTTTGAAAATGAATTAGAGGATTGGTATACCGACAAGTCGCTTTGGCCCAAAAAGAGACATAGAAAAATATTCAATGAATGGTTTGAGGTTGAATGTCACACTATAATAATAGATACCGTCGAAGATACAATTGAAGATGATGAAACATAACATTTAACTAAACTCGACGGGCTATAAATCGGTACAGGCTACCTATCTAAGCCCTGCCTGTGCGTATCCGCATGCAGACAGGTGCAACGCACAGGCAGGTCGCTAAATCGGTAATCCGAGGCGAGAAGCTGGCAACGGCTGAGAAATATTCGCTAACCGGCAAATAAGTTGATAAGTTGAGTCCCTTAAGCCCGTGATCTTGGCTTATAATCCTTTTATGGTAATATAAAATATTAGATACAAAATCATGACCCAAGGCTTCTAATATGAGGTAAGGCTGATGAAACAATTCAAAATTATCGTGGGAAAACATTCCGACACCTATGTTGCTTACCCCCTCGGAATTAAAGGAGTGGTAGTTGGCCAAGGCGATACCTATGAAACTGCCGTGGCCGACGTCAAATCTGCAATTAAATTTCACCTCGAAACATTTGGGCCTCAAGACCTGGAAATTGATCCTCCTATTTTGGAGGCATTTGTCGCAGAAACGGGAATCGCTGTTTGATGGCAAAACTTCCTGTAGATGCGCCGATTCGCAAAGTAATCAAGGACGCCGGAAGTCTTCCCAAATGTGCTTCAGCTCAAATGCAGCTTAAATCATAGATAAAAAGGACCTAAGGGGTTCACTGCTTTTGATTCTTGCAGAGTAAAATACTACTGATTATGACATAGCACGTCCCCCCCCCCTCAGAATAGAGTTTCAAAACACATAGTATCATGTGATGAATCGTAGTAGACGCTTTAAATCACAGGAAGTTAATGGTATCAAAGCTTGACACCAATTTTGACATTCTGCAAACCATCCCCCCTTTTTTTTGTGCACAAGTGAACCGTTTACGATCTGCCGCCCATCGACAGGCTGGAAGGCTTTAATCCATCCGGAAGGACATGTATCAGCTGGTGCTGGTAGCTGTGAGATCAAACCACCAGATCCTACCGGTCTGGCTTACAATTACGAGGTCGTCTATAGTGCGCTAAGGGTCGTCTCCAGGTTTTGGGAAGGATAGTTTTGCAGAAATAACATTTTTGCATTTTAGCTATTGACAAACAGTTCTACAATTCGTATATTATACAGAAATAACATTACAGCATAATATAAGGTGTGTTTGTGAAATTAAAAATAAAACAATTGGCGACAGTGCAGACGGGGTATTCATTTCGGTCTCGCCTCGAAGCCTCAAAGGATGGAGAGGTCGCTGTTATCCAGATGAAAGATTTACTTCAGGATAATACTGTAGGTTGCAAGAAGCTGGTCAAGATTGAGCTGGAAACAGTTAAAGAACATCATCTGGCTCAAAAAGGTGATCTGGTGTTCAGGTCGAGAGGTCAGATTACAACCGCTGCTATTCTTCTTGAGACTCCAGGCAAGGCTGTTGTTGCAGCACCTCTGCTCAGGATCAGAATTACAAAGCCTGATAAAATCCTGCCGGAATACCTTAATTGGTATATCAGCCAAAGGGATGCCCAAATATTTCTGGCAAGTAGAGCCAAGGGGACGCTGCAGAAAATGATCAGCAAGCAGACTGTCGAGGATATGGAGGTTTACTTGCCAACCCTGGAAAAACAACAACATATCGTGGATCTGGCAAATTTATCCGCACGGGAACGCGCGATTCTGGGCATGCTGGCAGAGAAAAGAGAACAATACATTTCAACACTACTAATGCAATTGGCAAAAGGGGAATAAAAAACATGAGTAGTCAAATTGATCAAAAAGATATCAACAACGCAGCATGGGCTGCATGCGACACCTTCCGAGGAGTGGTTGATCCTGCTCAGTACAAGGACTACATCCTTGTGATGTTGTTTTTAAAATATATTTCGGATGTATGGCAGGATCACTATATAGATTATCAAAAACAGTGTGGTGGTGATGATGTCAGAATTCGCCGAAAAATGGAACGCGAACGTTTTGTCCTCCCTGTAATCAAATTAACTGAAAAAGATGAGAAGACAGGGCAGAAAACTGTACTGGACGAGTTCCCTGCCACCTATTACAGCCTTTACGAACGCAGAGCCGCGGCCAATATCGGGGAACTTATCAATATTGTTCTCGACCACATTGAAGAATCTAACAAAAGCAAGCTTGAAGGCGTTTTCCGTAATATTGATTTCAACAGCGAAGCGAATCTTGGAAAAACCAAAGACAGAAACAGACGGCTGAAGCAACTTCTTGAAGATTTTCACAAGCCGCAGATGGACATGAGGCCAAGCCGAGTTTCAGAGGATGTTATTGGTAACACCTATATCTATCTGATTGAACGCTTTGCTTCCGACTCCGGAAAGAAGGCCGGAGAGTTTTTTACCCCGCTCAAAGTAACTGAACTTGTCGCCAGGCTTGCCGGACCAAAACCGGGTGATCGCATCTGTGACCCTGCCTGCGGATCGGGAGGTCTTTTGATTCAGGCAGCCAGAGAGGTTGGCGACCGGAATTTTGCCCTTTTCGGACAGGAATCTAACGGCAGCACATGGGCATTATGCCGCATGAACATGTTTTTGCACAGCTTTGACAGTGCCCGTGTCGAATGGTGCGACACTCTCAACAGTCCTCTTCTGGTTGAAAATGACCGCCTGATGAAATTCAACTGCGTAGTAGCCAATCCACCATTCTCGCTTGATAAGTGGGGAGCAGAAAATGCGGAAAGCGATCAGTACAATAGGTTCTGGCGCGGAATTCCTCCAAAAAGTAAAGGGGACTGGGCATTTATCAGCCACATGGTGGAGACTGCTCTGGAAAAACAGGGTCGTGTTGCTGTTGTTGTTCCCCATGGGGTTCTTTTCCGGGGAGCTGCTGAAGGCCGGATTCGCCAAAAAATGATAGAGGAAAATCTTCTTGATGCAGTTATCGGACTTCCGGGGAATCTGTTTCCCACTACCAATATACCGGTTGCCATTCTGGTTTTTGATCGGAGCCGTGAGAAAGACGGACCGAATGAAGCGTGTAAAGATGTCCTTTTTTTAGATGCCAGCCGGGAATATGTATCCAGTAAAAACCATAACACTCTCTCGGAAGAACATCTAACTAAAATCATGGCGACCTACAAGTCACGTGAAGAAGTGGAAAAGTATGCCCATGCAGCCGGGTTCGATGAAATCAAGGAAAACGACTTTAACCTCAATATTCCCCGTTATGTGGATACGTTTGAAGAGGAAGCGGAGATCGATATCGATGCCGTCCAGATAGAGATAGACGAACTGGAAAAAGAGCTGACAGAAGTTCGGGTTAAGATGGCCAAAAAGCTTAAGGAGATCCGGCGATGAACGGAAAAGATATGGAAAAGAAACACTATCAGACTTTTGACAGCATAAAGGAAACCGGGCCTGATGGAGCAGAGTTCTGGATGGCGCGCCAGTTGTCCAAGATCTTGGACTATGCAGAGTTTCGGAATTTTCTTCCAGTTATTGAAAAAGCTAAGAAAGCCTGTGAAAACAGTGGCCAACAGATAAAAAACCATTTCGTGGAGATGCACGAGATGGTCTCAATCGGTTCTGGCGCTGAGCGGAAAATGGAGTCCTACGCCCTTTCCCGCTATGCCTGTTACCTGATTGTTCAGAATGGTGACCCGTCAAAACCGGTTATCGCCAACGGGCAGACTTATTTTGCCATTCAAACTCGCAGGCAGGAATTGGCTGACGACGAAGCTTTCCAGCGGCTCAAGGAAGAAGAAAAACGCCTGTTTCTGCGCAACGAGATGCGGGAGCACAACAAACAACTTGTGGAGACAGCCCAGCAGGCCGGTGTGAAATCCAATCTGGACTTCGCCATCTTCCAGAACCACGGATACAAAGGTCTTTATGGCGGACTGAACGCGAAGGCGATTCATCAGCGAAAAAAACTGAAAAAAAGCCAGCAGATTCTTGACAATATGGGCAGTACCGAACTTGCCGCCAATCTGTTCCGTGCCACGCAGACGGAAGAAAAACTTCGCAGGGAAAATATTACGAGAAAAACCAAAGCCAACAAAACTCATTTTGAAGTGGGCAAAAAGGTGCGCCAGACCATTGAGGAACTGGGCGGCACCATGCCTGAAGACCTCTCCACTCCAGAAGAAGATCTGAAAAAGCTCGAACGGCGGGTGAAGTCTGCTGAAAAGAAGCTAATCAAAAATAGTGAATTGCCAAACAAGCTGGAGAATGGGGAATGAACAACACTTACC
The DNA here is from genome assembly GCA_030656555.1 of Candidatus Desulfaltia sp. Lineage (GTDB taxonomy): Bacteria > Desulfobacterota > Desulfobacteria > Desulfobacterales > ETH-SRB1 > Desulfaltia. The sequence goes on from JAUSPN010000078.1 coordinate 17,080, forward strand.
AATTAAAACCAATAAGTGAGATTGCGAAGGTCATAACAAGCCCGGTTGATAAAAAATCTCTCCACGATGAACTGCCAGTGTTTTTATGCAATTACACAGATGTGTATTATAATTCTGTTATCTCAAAGGACATGGATTTTATGGGGGCAACTGCTAAGCAGAGCGAAATTGACAGGTTTTCATTGAAGCCAGAAGATGTTGTTATAACAAAAGATTCTGAAAGCGCTGATGATATTGGTATATCCACATATATCGAAAGCGTCAAAGATAATTTGCTTTGCGGCTATCACCTTACAATTCTAAGACCAAAAAAGAATATTGATGGAAGATTCCTGTCATACGCATTAGGACATCCAAGAATTGGATATGATTTTTATCGCTATGCAAATGGCATTACAAGATTTGGTTTAACTGCAGAAACATACAAAAAAGTCAAAATCCTTCTCCCCCCACTTCCCGAGCAAAAAGCCATTGCCGATCTGCTTTCCACCTGGGATGAGGCCATAGAGAAAACCGAACGGCTGATTCAGGCAAAGAAAAAGCAGTTTCAACGTTTTCTGCATGATTTAATCTATATACCAAGTGTGAATGGAAAATGGAAAGAGGTTAGAACTAAATCCCTTTTTAAGGAACGTAGAGAAACAAGAAGGGACGATTTACCACTATTGTCAATTACTAATGGTGAAGGGGTTATTCATAGGGACGATACAAATCGTAAAGACACATCTAATAATGATAAATCTAAGTACCTGCGGATTTGTCCCGCGGATATCGGCTATAACACAATGAGAATGTGGCAGGGAGTCTCTGCTCTTTCAGCGTTGGAAGGGATAGTTAGTCCAGCTTACACAATATGTATTCCGGGAGAAAAACTCTTCCCTCAGTTTGCGGCTTATTTGTTTAAAATACCATTCATGATTCACCGCTTTTATCGCTACTCACAAGGGTTAACATCGGATACATGGAATCTGAAATATACTAATTTCTGCGAAGTGAAAATGCCGTTCCCACCACTGCCAGAACAAAAACAAATAGCTGAAACATTATCCACCGCGCAACAGGAAATCGGCCTGCTCAAGCAGTTGACTGAAAAATACAAAGCCCAAAAACGCGGTTTGATGCAGAAACTGCTCACGGGTAACTGGCGAATCAAACCTGAAATCCTGAACAAATATAAGGAGGCGTAATTATGGCAAAAGGTAAAAATCAACATGTCGTAAAACATCCTGAGGGATGGGCTGTTAAAGGAGCCGGCAACAGTAAAGCAACCAAAGTGACCAGAACACAGGTGGATGCGATTGAGATTGCTCAGAATATTGCCATAAATCAGCAGTCGGATACCAAAATTCATGGTCGGGATGGAAAAATCCGAGCTGGCAACAGCTACGGAAACGATCCATGCCCTCCAAAGGATAAAAAGTGAGGATTGTGTGAATATGACCAACTTTGAAACCAACGAAAAACACCTTTCGCAGATACCGGCTTTGCATCTGTTGATAAACCTTGGATTTGAATACATCACACCTGCTGAGGCCCTTTATGAGCGTCAGGAAAGAACTTCAAATGTACTTCTGGAAAACATTCTGCGTTCACAACTAAAAGAGATCAACCGTATCAGATACAAGGCTAATGAGTATCTTTTCAGTGAAGAAAATGTGCAGTCAGCTATCCAGAAGCTTAAAAATATCAAGTATGATGGGCTGCTGAAAACAAATGAGGCGGTGTATGACCTTTTGACGCTGGGAACTGCATTAGAACAGACCATTGAGGGTAATTCCAAGAGCTTTAACCTTAATTATATTGACTGGCGCAATCCGCAGCGAAACCGTTTTCATGTAACCGTTGAGTATAGTGTTGAACGATCAAGAAGCACGGAAACAGTCCGTCCGGATATTGTATTGTTTGTTAATGGTATCCCCTTTTGTGTTATTGAGTGTAAAGCTCCTCAGATTGAAGTTGAACAGGCTGTTTCGCAATCCATAAGAAATCAGAATGATGATTTTATCCCAAAACTGTTTATTTATACGCAACTGGTACTCGCCGTTAATAAGAACAGCGCCATGTATGCGACTACTGGAAGTGCCGCAAAATTCTGGGGTATCTGGAAAGAACCTCAGATGGAAGCAGGAGATCGGAAATTTGGGAAGTTGCAGGAATTTGTCAATAAACCTTTAGGAAATCATACTCTTACAAGAATAGCTGATACTCTGAATGCAAATCCCGTTTTCTTAAAAACGGGTCGCCTTGTTACTGAGCAGGACAAATCTATTTATTCTTTGTGTCGCCCGGACAGGCTGTTGGAATTGGCATGGAACTTTACTGTGTTTGACGGTGGAATCAAAAAAATAGCCCGTTATCAGCAGTATTTTGTTATCAAATCAACTCTTAATCGTGTGAAACACTTTGATAGCAATGGTTCACGCAAGGGTGGCATTATATGGCACACACAAGGTTCCGGCAAATCCCTGACAATGGTCATGTTGACAAGGAATCTTGCTCTGGACACTGAGATCATGAATCCTCGCATTGTTCTGGTAACAGACAGAGATGATCTGGATAAGCAGCTTGGCAACACCTTTGCTGCATGTGGCCTTGAAGCCAATCGAGCCAGCTCAGGGCGAAACCTCTTAGAATTGGTCGCTGAAAAACAATCCGGAATTATTACCACACTGATTCATAAATTTGACAAGGCGTTTGCTGTAAAGAAATATCAGGATAAATCCCCTGACATTTTTATTCTGGTGGATGAGAGCCATCGTACTCAGTTTGGATCATTCTCAGCCCGAATGAGACAAATGTTCCCTAATGCGTGTTATTTGGGATTTACAGGAACCCCTTTGCTAAAAAAGGAAAAAAATAGCTTTGCTAAATTTGGTGAATTGGTTGAGCCCCATTATTCTATTACACAGGCTGTTGAAGACGGCGCGGTAGTTCCTCTTCTTTATGAAGGGCGTCATGTTGAAATGACCCAGAACAAGAAAGCAGTTGATTTGTGGTTTGAACGCCTTACCCAAGGGCTTACAAAAGAGCAGCAAGCTGACCTGAAAAGAAAATATGCTCGGGCAGAAATGCTGAATAAAGCCGATCAGGTTATCTATATGAGAGCCTTTGATATCAGTGAACATTATCGTTCCAACTGGCAGGGAACCGGTTTCAAAGCTCAACTTGTAACCCCAGGTAAAGCTGCAGCACTGAGATATAACTCATATTTAAATGAGATAGGCATTGTATCTTCAGAAGTTGTTATTTCTCCGCCGGATATGCGGGAAGGCTACGACGAGACCGATGATGAAACAACTGATGAAGTTGTGAAATTCTGGCAAAAAATGATGAAACGCTATGGAAATGAGGAAGAATACACCAAGCAACTTATCAATCAGTTTAAACATGGCAGCGAACCGGAAATATTGATTGTGGTAGACAAGCTTCTAACCGGATTTGATGTCCCCAGAAATACAGTGCTGTACTTGTGCAGGATTTTAAGGGAGCATACTTTGCTGCAAGCTATTGCACGGGTTAACCGGCTTTATGAAGGAAAGGAATTTGGTTTTATTGTTGATTATGTAAGTGTCCTGGGAGAGCTGGATAAGGCCCTGACCATGTACAGCGCGTTTGAGGGATTTGATGAATCAGATCTTGTCGGAACCATTGCTTCGATAAAGAGTGAAATAGATAAACTGCCTCAACGCTATTCAGACCTGTGGGATGTTTTTAAATCAGTCAAATATTCTTATGATGAAGAGGCTTATGAGGTCCTTCTTGCGGATGATGAACTTCGAGAAGAATTTTACGGGCGTCTGTCAGAATACAGCAAAACTCTTGCAATTGCTTTTTCATCAGACCGTTTTTTGTTTGAAACTGATGATAAAACGTTATTCAGATATAAAGCTGATTTGCGCAAATTTCAGTTACTGAAGGCTTCCGTAAAACTTCGCTATGCTGAAGCCATTGATTATAGGGATTACGAACCGAGGATCAAAAAGCTTTTAGATACGCACATTCAGGCGAATGAAGTAATACAGCTTAACGAGCCTGTTAATATTTTCGATGATAATATGTTTAATCAGGTTAAGGAGGATCAAGGGGTTTACCAGACAAAAAAACCCACTGCTTCAAAAGCTGATACTATTGCACATGCCACCAAAAAAGTAATTACAGAAAAAATGGGTGAAGATCCGGCATTTTATGAAAAATTCTCAAAGCTCATCCAGCAGGCAATCGAAGATTTCAGGGCAAAAAGAATATCAGATTTAGACTATCTTGGAAAAGTTGTAGATATCCGAAATAAGGTTGTTGGGAAAGTTCATGACGATGTTCCTGAAAAACTTACTGGAAATGAAGATGCTATGGCATACTATGGCATATTAAAACCATTTTTCGAAAAGCATGACTTGAATGAATCTGATCTTGAAAGCATTGCTGCTGATACAGCAATTGCTATCCACAGTATTCTGGAATCTCATCAAAAGGTACATTTTTGGTATGATGAAGATGCGCAGAAGCAAACCGTTAATGAAATAGATGATTATTTATATGATGAGTTGAAAGTCGGAAAAAATATTGAACTGTCACTGGATCAAATGGATGATATGATAGAAAAGGCGCTGCAAGTAGCAAAACGCAGGAGCTACAAATGATTGAGACAACGAGTATTGATAAACGGTCTTTTTTTTACGGCCAAAAGACCATCGCCTACAGCCTCTTTTTTACAGACAGAAGATCTTTGGAGATTGCTGTTCATCCGGATAGTACTGTAGTTGTCAAAGCTCCGCTGGATTCAGATATTTCTTTGATTGAAAAGAAATTACATAAAAGAGCGCGGTGGATATTCCGACAGCTAAATTATTTCCGGCAGTTTAACCCCAAAACTCCGGCTCGACGATACATAAATGGTGAAACGCATTTATACCTTGGAAGGCAATATCGGTTGAAAATTTTACATGACCAGGAAAATAGCGTTAAGTTGATTAAAGGTTTCTTTCGGGTTGCTTGTAGAGAAGAACATGATCAAGGGATTGTAAAAAAGCTTATGAATAACTGGTACTTACAGAAAGCAAACATTCAATTCAACGAAAGTCTGACTCGCTGTTGTCCGAAGTTTAATGCTTTTGATCTCACCAAACCTTCAATCTCGATCAAGCGTATGAAAAAGAGATGGGGAAGCTTATCGGATAAAGGCACGGTTACCCTTAATACTGCTCTGATTAAAGCACCGAAAGAATGTATCGATTATGTCGTTACCCATGAGCTTTGTCATTTAAAATATCATGACCATAGCTCTGAGTTCTACAAGCTACTTGATTCCGTAATCCCAGGGTGGAAAAAAATAAAGCACAAACTCGAACTGAGTATGGTTTAAAAGTGGGACTTACGCGGGGACCTACTGTACATAGCTCAGTTTATAAGTTTATATCGTCAAGAAATGAACCGCAATAGCAAGCGAATCTTCAATATTGATTTTCTTTTGGAATTTTCTTCTTGTCTTTACACAAACTCCGAAAGAAACAGGTGGGGTGATACCTGCGTGGCCTGCACGGAAGGGAAGCGAACTATTTTTAGGTTAAATATTGTGTAAAATTATTATGCCTGTAAAAAGGAAGATCGGAACACCCACTAATGCTATGTACTGCACATTTTTTTTAAATATACTTGTCATTAACTGAGCTAAGCAGAAACCAATAATAAGTACTATAAATGGGCTCCACCACTGAAACAGGTAAGCAGAAGCGAGTGCTGAACCTGGTAAAGAAATAAAGCTGGCAATTTTTATCAGAGAAGTATTTTTTTCATACCATTTGCTAATATGCCAGTTTTTAAGTTTAGCATAATGATCATAGGAAAGCACGACCCACGAAAAACTGGCGAGCAGAGTAAAAATACTGATTACAGTATAAGGATTCATGTTATGCGACACCTTTCTTTATTAAGAAATTTGAACCCGGGTTGACTATATCCCTGATCGCCCGAAGTAATCTACCAGTATGCCGGGGTTATTGCTTCCAATACCATCAACACCAATATCCATTGCCTTTTTAATAGATAACAGAGTATTTTCCGGCTCAATAGCCGCAGCCCCGCGATGTCCCATTAATTATTTTTATAATTCTACCATAAAAAACAGCTTAAACGCAAATATCTCAATCCTGCCGAGAAGCATATTAGCAGTTAGGGAAACTTTCGGGCAACAGTTGGGGACGGGGGATATAAGGGACACGCGGTCGAACCCCGCCCGAAAGCGGGGCTGCGGCTAATACCTGTAAGAATCAGGTTTAAATGGCCCGTTAATCGGCACTCCCAGGTAATCGGCCTGGAACTGGTTGAGTTTTGTTAGTTTTACGCCAAGCTTGCCAAGATGAAGCCTGGCCACCTCTTCATCTAACTTTTTGGGAAGAGTATAAACCTTGCGTTCGTATTGTTTTGATGCAAGTTCAATCTGCGCAAGACATTGATTTGTAAAGCTGTTGCTCATTACAAAACTAGGATGTCCTGTTGCGCATCCAAGATTTACCAGTCTTCCTTCTGCAAGAACAATAATGGATCGTCCTGATTTAAGCGTCCACTTGTCAACCTGTGGTTTAATCTGCTCCTTTTTACAATCCGGATTGTTATCCAGATAGGTCATCTGAATTTCATTGTCAAAGTGGCCGATATTGCAGACAATCGCCTCATTTTTCATCTGTTCCATATGCTCGCCTGTAATAACATGATAACATCCTGTAGCGGTGACAAAAATATCCCCTATTGGAGCTGCAGTTTCCATGGTTACGACCTCATATCCTTCCATAGAAGCCTGAAGAGCACATATGGGATCGATCTCGGTAATAAGCACGCGCGCGCCGTAACTGCTTATCGACTTTGCACATCCTTTGCCGACATCTCCATAACCGCATATGACTACTACTTTGCCGGCAAGCATAATATCGGTAGCGCGTTTAATCCCATCAGCCAGAGATTCCCGGCATCCATAAAGATTGTCAAACTTTGATTTTGTTACCGAGTCGTTTACATTAAAAGCCGGAAAAAGAAGTTCGCCGCTCTTTGCGAGATGATAAAGCCTGTGAACGCCTGTAGTAGTTTCTTCGGAAACACCCCTGATTTTTGATGCAATTTTTGTCCAGCGATTAGGATCCAGCTTATAGCTTACTTTCAAACGATTTATAAGACACTGCATATCACGGCTGTCATAAGCCTTATCTAAAAGAGCAGGGTCGTTTTCTATTTTTACGCCCTCGTGAACGTATAGGGTAGCGTCACCGCCATCATCGACAATAAGATCAGGACCGCTGTTGTCGGGCCATGTAAGGGCCTGTTCCGTACACCACCAGAAATCCTCGAGAGTTTCGCCTTTCCATGCATATACTGCTGCAAGCCCTGATTTGGCAATTGCAGCCGCGGCATGATCCTGTGTTGAAAAAATATTGCACGTGGCCCATCGAAGATCAGCTCCAAGCTTATTTAGTGTTTGAATAAGCATTGCGGTCTGAATAGTCATGTGTAGACTTCCCATGATCTTCATCCCTTTTAGAGGCTTTTCAGACCCGTATTTTTTCTGGACCGCCATAAGACCGGGCATTTCATTTTCTGCAAGTTTCATCTCCTTGAATCCGAAATCCGCAAGTGAAATGTCGGCCACTTTATATGGAAGGGAAGGATCTATCTCTGAAAACCCATTTAAATCCTTCATTGCTTTTAAAACAGACATTTTATTATTCTCCTTGGTTTACGGTTGTCGGTTTACGGTTGTCGGTTTACGGTTTTTTTACTGATTGTTTTTATGTTTTGATCAACCGTTAACTGTAAACTGTTAACCGTAAACGCTTACAGATATTACAACCCGGCTTTTTCTTTGAGCACATCAACCATATTGGTGTTTTCCCATGTGAATTCCGGTTCAGTTCTTCCAAAATGTCCATAAGCGGAAGTTTTTCTATATATGGGTCGCAATAGATCAAGATATTCAATTATCGCGGCAGGCCTCAGGTCAAAAACCTCTGTGATTATTTGTTTAATTTCATGTTTTGGAAGAACTCCCGTGCCTTTAAGATCCAGCATGACAGAAACAGGTTCTGCCACGCCGATAGCATATGCAACCTGTATCTCGCAGTGTTTTGCAAGGCCCGCGGCAACTATATTCTTTGCAATATGTCTTCCCATGTAAGATGCGCTTCGATCAACCTTGGAAGGGTCTTTGCCGGAAAAGCATCCACCCCCGTGACTTCCCTGGCCGCCGTAAGTATCAACAATTATTTTTCGACCTGTTAATCCGCAGTCTCCCATTGGTCCGCCAACAACAAACTTTCCTGTGGAATTTATTAAATAACGCGTATCACCATCTATCAGCTCCCTTGGAATTACCTTCTTTATTACCTCTTCTATGATAGCCTCTTTTAATTCAGCATGTGTAATATCCGGTTTGTGCTGCGCTGCGATTACTATTGTATCAACGCGTTTGGGAGTGCCGTTTTCATATTCTATTGTTACCTGTGCTTTGCCGTCAGGTCTTAAAAAATCGAGAGCACCATTTTTCCGCACTTGGGCAAGACGCTTTGTCAGCTTATGGGCATACATTATGGGCATTGGCATCAATTCAGGGGTTTCATCACATGCAAATCCAAACATAAGACCCTGATCTCCGGCACCCTGTTCCTTGAACAACCCTTCTCCGATATTTACTCCTTGCGCAATATCAGGTGATTGATGGTCAATGCTGGTTATTACTGAACAGGTCTGCCAGTCAAAACCCATCTGAGATGAATGATAGCCTATATCTTTTATTGTCTCTCTGACGATTTGGGGAATATCAACATAACATTCTGTTGTGATTTCGCCGGCAATAAAGGCCAGGCCTGTTGTAACAAGAGTTTCACAGGCAACCCTGCAGTTTTTATCTTTTTCAATAATGGCGTCCAGGATGGAATCCGATATTGCGTCGGCTACTTTATCCGGATGCCCCTCTGTGACTGATTCGGATGTAAAAAAGAACTGTTCATTACTCATAATAAAGTATCTCCTTTATCTGAAAGTCTATAGTATCATGTTGTCGATCAGGCGGGTTTTGCCTACATTCACCGCAAGAGCCATCAATGCCGGCCTGTCGACTGTTTCCATATCATCAAGGGTTTCAGGATCGCATATGGCAATATAATCTATCACTGTTTCCGGGTATGATTTGATCAAAGTATATGCCGCATCAATTATTTTTTTTGCATCCTTACTTCCGCTTTCAACAAGTTTTTTAGATTGCTTTAATGATTTATAAAGGGAGAGTGCATTAATCCTCTGCTCGGGAGTAAGATAAGTGTTTCTTGAGCTCATGGCAAGACCATCAGGCTCCCTTACTGTCGGAAATCCGACAATTTTTATATCAAAATTCAGATCTCTCACCATCCGGCGTATGACCGCAAGCTGCTGATAATCTTTACTGCCGAATATGGCAATATGCGGTCTTACAATGTTAAACAGTTTTATAACAATCGTTGCAACCCCCCGAAAAAATATCGGCCTGGAAATTCCGCAAAGGTGTTTCGGAAGGTTTTTCAGCTCTACATATGTTTGAAAGCCATCCCGATACAGATCGTTTTTGTCTGGATAAAAAATTACATCTACACTCTCTTTTTGCAATAATTCAAAGTCCTTGTCAAAGTCTCTTGGGTATGATTCAAAATCTTCCCCCGGAGAAAACTGGGAGGGATTTACAAAGATGCTGACAACTAAATTATCTCCGAGTTTGCGTCCCTCCTTTATCAGGGACAGGTGCCCTTCATGCAGAAACCCCATGGTCGGCACAAAGGCAACAGTTTTGCCGAGATTCCGCATACGATCGGAATATTCCTGCATCTCTGTTGTCGTAGTAATAACCTTGATATTATGCATTTTAATTCATCCTGCAGCATTGCTAAAAAAATAATATTATAAACGGCTGGAATAAATGTCAACTCAAGTTTGACGGTTTTGCAAAATGACTTTTTACGAAAGCGTCAAAGTATGATAGGGTATTAAAAAATCAGGCCGTATAACCATGCAAACATGAAAGACGTTGAAAATTGCAAAATCAAAAAATTAACAAACTAAAATTATGCCTGGCGATATTAAGCGGATTGCTCCTTACCGGCTCTTTCCCCAAAATCGGCTTCAGTATGCTTGCCTGGTTTGCCCTTGTTCCACTCCTGGTTGCCTTAAGAAATCTTTCTCCAAAAAGAGGTTTTATCCTTGGTTTTATTGCAGGGCTTGTTCATTATCTGACACTTTTGTACTGGCTTGTATATACAATGCATACATACGGCAATCTTCCCATGGCGCTATGCATGTTTGTACTCGTTCTTGCTTCGGCCTTTCTTGCTCTTTACCCTGCGGCATTTTCAGCAACCCTGTTAAATTTATGCGCAAAGCCTGGGATTTGCATATTTGCGATTCCTGTTTTATGGGTTGCATTTGAATATATGCGCAGCCTTTTTTTTCTTGCGTTTCCATGGGAACTTATCGGCTATTCCCAATATAATAATCTACTCCTTATACAGATTTCAGATATGTTTGGCGTTTACGGCGTATCATTTTTAATTGCCTTATCAAATACAACAATTTATTTAACCCTTCTTTATTTAACCAAAAAAGACTGGAAAAGGGAAAGCGTAACAAAAAAAGCCGCTTTGGGATCAATATTTGTTTTTGCGCTGATTTTTGTTCTTGTATTGTCTTATGGAAAATGGCGGATAGATTCAATTGATAGACTTGTTTGCTCTTCTCCATCAATTAAAGCCGCAATTGTTCAGGGGAATATCGATCAGGCTGTAAAATGGAATCCTGAAATTCAACGATTAACTGTAAAAAAATATATTGAGCTTTCTTTTTTATCAAAAGCTGATAATCCAGACATTGTTGTTTGGCCTGAAACAGCCACCCCTTTTTATTTCCTTTATAATATCGAGCTCTCAAACATGGTTAAAAAAGGGATTAATGATACAGGAACAACATTTCTGTTTGGCAGCCCATCGTTTATTTTCGGGAAAGGAGTTGTTGAATATTACAATACTGCTTACCTGGTCAGCCGGGATGGAAAGGTATACGGCAAATATGACAAGGTGCGTCTTGTTCCATTCGGAGAATATATCCCTTTTAATAAATGGTTGCCATTTGTCGGCAAAATGGTGGAAGGAGTTGGTGATTTCAAGCCGGGTATTAAAGGCAAAACCATTAAGTGGGGTGACTATAGTTTAGGTGTACAGATCTGTTATGAGGTTATTTTCCCGGACCTTTCCAGGTCTATGGCAAAAAACAAGGCGGCATTACTCGTAAATATTACCAATGATGCGTGGTTTGGCACAACCAGCGCTCCTTATCAGCATTTTTCCATGGCAATATTTAGAGCCGTAGAAAACAGGCGAGCCCTTGTCAGGTCGGCCAATACAGGAATAAGCGGCTTTATCGATCCGGTCGGCAGAATTATTGAAAAAACAGATCTTTTTAAAGAAACGGTAGTTACACGTTCCGTGCCTTTAATACAGAAAACATCCTTTTATACACGTTTTGGAGACCTGTTTGCCATAGCCTGTATGGTCGCAACATCTATTTGCTATATGTTAAAATATGTTTATAATAGATTGGTACCCGTGAACCTTGACCCCTAATTATTATGGAGGAAATAATATGTCGATAGATCTTGAACAGACGATAAAGGAACTTTTTATAAAATTAGAACAATTGCGAGGCTATCTTTGACATTGCCGGCAAAGAAAAAAGGCTAAACGAAATAGAGTATCTGGTTGCAAAAAAAGATTTTTGGGACAATCCCGAAGAGACCAGGCTTGTTTTAAAAGAGCGAACAGTTATTACCAATAAAATTAAAAGATGGAAAAGACTCTACAATGACCTTGAAGAAAGTAAAATTCTGTTTGGTCTTGCCAGGGAGGAATCAGATGCTGATACAATTGAAGAAGCGACCCAGCAAGTTCGGGACATCAAGGGAAGAATAAAAGAATTTTCGCTTGATCTGACCTTGAGCGCCGCAGACGACCAGAACAACGCTATTGTTTCCATTAACGCTGGAGCCGGTGGAACTGATGCCCAGGACTGGGTTGAGATGCTCTTTAGAATGTATACGAGATGGGTTGAACAGAAAGGCTTTAAAATCAGTATAATTGATTATCAACCCGGTGATGAAGCAGGTATTAAAAGCGTTACCTTCACAGCAAACGGAGAATATGCGTACGGCTACTTGAAGACAGAAAACGGGGTGCACCGTCTGGTGAGAATTTCACCGTTTAATGCGAGCGGAAAACGGCAAACCTCCTTTGCTTCTGTATTTGTCTATCCGGAGCTTGATAATGAAATCAAAATTGATATTGACGATAAAGATTTGCGTATAGACGTTTTCAGGGCAAGCGGCGCCGGAGGACAACATATTAATAAAACAAGCAGTGCCGTCCGTATTACACACCTTACAAGCGGAATTGTTGTCCAGTGCCAGCAGGAAAGATCCCAGTACAGGAACAAAGAGATGGCTATGAAGGTGTTAAAAGCGAGGCTTTACCAGCGTGAAAAGCTTAAGCAGGACGAAAAGATGCATGATCTGCATGAAAACAAAAATGAAATAGCCTGGGGAAGCCAGATCAGATCATATGTTTTACAACCATATCAAATGGTTAAGGATCACCGGATAAACCTTGAGGTCGGGGACGTAAACAATGTTTTAAACGGAGGGCTCGATCCTTTCATAGAGGGAGTGTTGCTTTCAGGGAAAACTTAGTTTAAATTATGGATTGTCTTGATATTATAGGTGAATATTACGAAAAGGGTACTGTGCTGCATGAAATTCTCATACAGCACAGTGAAAATGTTGCAAAAAAAGCTCTTGATGCAGCTAAAAAGGTATCCCACCTAAATCCTGATCTTGATTTTATAAAGCATGCAGCCATGCTCCACGACATCGGCATCTTCCTTACAAATATGCCAAAGTTTGGTTGTACAGGCAAGTATCCTTATATATGTCACGGGTATCTGGGACGCAACCTGCTGGAAAAGAAAGGGATGCCCATGCTCGCGCTTGTATGTGAACGACATGTGGGCGTTGGAATAACGCCCGAAGATATAAGGCAATATAATCTTCCGCTTCCTGAACGTAATATGGAACCTGTCTCAATAGAGGAACAGATCATATGCTATGCTGACAAGTTCTTTTCTAAAAACCGTTATTCGGGTTCAGAGGAAAAATCTGTTGAAGAAATCAAGCTCGGCCTTGCGCAATACGGTCATGATAAAGTAGCAAAATTTCAGTCATGGTTTGATATGTTTGAAGGAGGTTTAGATGTCAAAGCTGTTTGAAGCAACAAACATAAACGGCATGACAATTAAGAACCGGTTTGTCCGGTCTGCTACCTGGGAAGGTATGGCAGAAGATGATGGAATGTGTACAGGTAAGCTTATAAATTTAATGTGTAAATTGGCCGAAGGAGAGGTAGGCCTCATTATTACAGGTCATGCTTATGTTCATGAAAAGGGGAAAGCAGGCCCGTGGCAGTTGGGCATATATGAAGACAGGCTTATCCCTGGACTGTGTGAAATGACAGATGCCGTGCATAAAATGGGTGGCAAAATCGCAATGCAGCTTGCACATGCCGGCATGTATGCAAACACCGGCATTAAAGGTGATATCCCTTTTGCTCCTTCACTTGTCAGTGGTTTTAGAAAATCTGCGATACAGGAGATGACCCTGCATGACATACAGGATGTAGTTGAAGCATTCGGCCTGGCGGCAAAACGGGCAAAAAAAGCTGGTTTTGACGGTGTTCAGATTCATGCGGCACACGGGTATCTTGTGAGTCAATTTCTTTCTCCCGCCTTTAATAAACGGCAGGATAAATATGGGGGAGACATTGAAAATAGAGCCAATATTCTAATTGAGATTTTGAGCAGTATAAGAAAGCAGGTCGGCAATAATTATCCTGTGCTGATTAAAATAAACTCATGTGATTTTCTGGAACAAGGTCTTGAAGTTAATGATTCATTAATAATCGGAGCTATCCTGGAAAATGCCGGTATAGATGCTATTGAGTTAAGCGGTGGGACTGTTGCATCAGGAAAGAAAGGGCCTGTAAGAACAGGAATTGTATCAGGGAAAAATGAGGCATATTTCAAGGACGCAGCTTCTGCCTTTAAAGACAAGATTGATCTTCCGATCATTCTTGTAGGTGGAATCAGGTCTTTTTCTCTTGCACAGCAGTTAGTTAACGATAATATTGCGGATTATATATCCATGAGCAGACCGTTTATCAGAGAGCCTGATCTTATAAAACGCTGGAAGGACGGTAATCATAATCAAGCTGCCTGCATTTCAGACAGCAGGTGCTTTATTCCAGCCATGAGCGGAAAGGGAATATCTTGCGTGGTAGGAGCTAAACAAAAATGATGCAAAAGATTGCCGGACAATTAATATATGCTTTGTTAATAATAGGTTCGACCATTGCTTTGCCGGAAATTTTATCAACCGCTCATTCTGAACCTGCTGACAGGATAATTGTTGAAAGTATGACATCTGCTGCTTTTGACAAGATTATTGCGGACAGAGAAAACCGGTATTTGATTATTTTTATGACATCATGGTGCGGCCCTTGCAGAGAAGAGTTGCCAGGATTAATTAATCTGAACAATAAGTATAAGGGCCGTGGCCTTAAAACAATCGGTATAAGTCTCGACTATGACGGGCCAACGGCCATCCAGCCGCTTATTGACAAAGCGCGTGTTAATTTTCCTGTATATTGGATCAACGAAGAAGCAGCAAAAAAATATAATATTTATGCCGTGCCGATGATTTTTTTAGTCAAGGAAGGCGGGATAGTTGAAAAAATTGTTGGAATACGATCAGAAAAGTATATCGACAAGAAAATAAATATTTTTTTGGAATAAAAGTGATGAGTTGTAATTGAACAGTTACGGCTTCAGTTAAAAAAGAGGGGGGTGGTCGCATGCCCCCCCCCTCTAAAGAAATGTTGCCATACGGCTCATTCTGACTTGCAGTGCTAATCAATTCGGCATTGCTCTCTGTTTTCCTCCCTGGCGCTCGAAAAGCCACACGGTCATAACCTTTTTGCCATCGACTTCCTTGACCACGCCTGTTAACTTTACGTCGGAACCAACAAATGGAACCATTTTTTTCCCGGGAACGTTGTTGGCCACCGCATACTGCCCATCTTTGCACTCAATGGCGATAGGGGCAAGTGTCCCACTCGGATCGGCAGGCGCTGCAATGATCTTCCCGGTAATTTTAACTTCATCACCTGCAAGAGCGGTCATCGCGAACATTACAGAAACGATTAGAACACAGAACCCTACACCCAATAGCCTTAAGTTTTGTTTCATTCTTGTCACCTCCTTGAATTTTAGTTTAAGCAGGGTTAGCGAATTCCCCCGCAACCCCTGTGTTTGTCAACTTTCTTTTGGAAAAACCCACTCAATCATCAGCTGTTTTCAACTTATAACTTTTCACTGTAACCGTCTTGCGACCCTTGATTGCCTTTCTGACCACGCCATAGACCTCTACATCATGTCTTATGAATTTCAGCAGTTCTTTTCCTTTTTCATCTTGTTGAATCACATACTCCTGCTCATCCGGGGTCGAAATGGCAGCAGCGAGTGCGTTTCCTTTTTCGTCCCAATCTACTGAAACCACAATGCCTCTGACCGTGGTCGGTTTGTCACCTATTCCCTTGTTTTCTTCCACTGCTTTTTTAAATGCCGTTGTTGTCATGGTCAGATTTTACCGTCATTGTCTTCAATCACGCTTTGTTGGATGTGTATCCGATCCATTGTTAACGGGTAACGTTTCATGTTTTCTAAAAGCATTATCCGTGCCAGAGCTATAACCTATTGATGTTAAAAGGCTTGTTGGGTTAGATGCAAATTGCCATCGGAACCATCAGTTCCGATATTTGCAGAAAAACACGTCTTTTATCTGCCGCCAGAGCTATAACCTATTGATGTTAAAAGGCTTATTGGGTTAGATGCAAATTGCCATCGGAACCATCAGTTCCGATATTTGCAGAAAAACACGTCTTTTGTCTGCCGCCAGAGCTTTTATGATTATTTAATAGATTGACATAACAGGAAAATTTATACATCAGAATTCCCAATTCCGATATTTTTGATAATTGGGATTCGATGTTCCGTTTTGGAAAGTGAATTGTTCGGGCATGAGAAGGGCGTATTTACAGGAAGGATTGAAAGCATTTCCTAAACCAAACCTCAGAGAAGAACTCTGAGTACCGATATGCGACAGAGCCGACCGGATTGCTCCCCGCAAGCCCCGTCCTTTAGGGCTGGGTCAAGGCTGACTTTTGCGGTTCAACAGGCTTTATAGCCGGCATTCCGGCAATCTCATAAGATATAGCTCCAAAACGGCATGATTCATTGAGGCATTTCAGGCATCTGATACAATCATGCTGGTTGGGCCCTTCATAGAACTTTATTCCCATTGGACAATTATTGTAACATTCCTGGCAGTGCGTACATTTTTCAGGATCATGAATCATCCTGAAAACACTGTGTTTGTTAAAAAGCGAATAAACAGCCCCCAAAGGACATGCTACACGACAAAATGGTCTGCGGCTCAATATCATCCATACGATGAAAATAAACAATATCGTCAGTTTAAAGTAAAATAGCGCTCCTATTGATTCTTTTAAGTCAGGTTGTAGAAATATCATGGGAATACCGGCTTCTAAAGTTCCGGCAGGGCATATAAACTTGCAAAACCATGTCATTCCGTAGCTATAGTCATCTATAACCAGCGCAGGAAGAATAAAAATAAACAGCGCCAGAAACAGATACTTCATATATGTTAGAATTTTGGGGATCTCGAACTTGGGTGAAGGGATTTTATGAATGAGTTCCTGCAGAAAACCAAAGGGACAAAGCCAGCCGCAGGGCATGCGTCCCACCAGGCTTCCAATCAGTCCCAGTGTTCCGATAATATATGTGCCAAAATGGTAATGACCTGCTTTAACAGCCGGCCGCAGACCGGCTATTATGCTCTGTAATGAACCAAGCGGGCAGGCGCCTGTTGCGGCAGGGCAGGAATAACAGTTAAGACCCGGCACACATATTGATTTAAGCGTGCCCTGATATATTCCTTTTGTGTGTGGAAACATCCAGTAGGCATTGCTTAAAGCCGTTGCAATGATCTGTATCCATCGCCTTAAAACAGGCATTACCCAATTCCTATACAGTCCAGGCAAATCTTTGTTGCTTTTTCCATGACTGTTGAGACTTCACCAAGGTTAATACCAAGGAGAATAAGGACAAGAAAAAGTATAATCAATAAAAAAGGAAATGCTCTTTTTGGGGAGGAACTAAGCAAAATGTATTCCGCTTTCATACTTCATTTCCTTAGCCTTTATGTCAAGATGCAGCGTAGCCACCTGCTCAAGGGGAGGGTATATAATACGCTCTGTTTTTCTTGTATCTATGGTTTTGATATATTTTTTACATTTATCGCACAGATCAACCCTGTATTCCTTTTCTTCTTCACTGTATAAATAGTTGAGTGTCTTGCTGTCCGTGTTGTCACAAAACGCGCAGTACAGCCTTCTGGATGACCATTTGTGCCAACAAAAACCGCATAGCAAAAAGCGCTCACCCCCTTCTCCTTCAAACATTGAAAGCATAGGAGGACTTCCGCAAATGGGGCAGTATCCCTTTGTCCATGGTTGATCCTTAGAAAAATAGGTTGAAAGTTGCTGAGCACAGATTGATAAAGAGGGTTTTATGCTGTTGTAAACGATAAAGGCAAGGTCATCTTTTTTTATATCGTGTTTCTTTGCGGTCTTTTCAAAAACAGAGTCATCCTCTTCGAGAAGACCAAAAAACAGGGAATCAAGATCAAATTCTTTTGCGTCAATAGCCTTTAGTATTGCCCGGGCAGAAGAGGCCATATCTGTACTTGATAGTTTTATTATGTTGCAAATTTTTATTAAAAGCATCTTAGATGCTTTAGCATCAATTACAAATTCAGATAGATTTATCAGAGGAAACTCTTCATTGGCCTTTATCGAAAGCATTTCCTCCGAAATCTGTATCGGGTCGATCTGCAATTTGTCTTTGGAATCTTCCTGGGCAATAAAGATTTGTTTGTAAAAATCTAAAATAGCTCCATAAGCAGGCCTAAGCTGCTTTAATGACTCTGCGGCCTTTGTTATCTGATCTTCGGTAAGTTGAATGTTGTCTGTCATGTGCTCTCCTGTTCAGGTATTGTCAAGTAGAAACCTTTGCAAAACCATGCTTGTCTGTGTAACTATATACTCCTATCATATCTGTTTGCAAAATAAAAGGGGAGAAGATAAAAATCTCCTCCCCTTTTTTAATTAATTACTTAAATTTAATAATTAAAGCAGACGCGAAGTAATATTCGTCAACGGGCGAATCATCCGCTTCAATGCCATCTGCCTTGTAATGTCAAAAACAGCATTTGAGGCCATAGCATTCTTGCAATACAGTTTTGGCTCATAAGCTACAAGATAAATAACACTTACAGTATCTTCATCAATTAGCATGGCCTTTGGATTTTTCTTTTTAACCTCTCCAAGACGCTTTTTTGCAAGAGCAAGGATCTCATCCCGATCTCCGAAAGTCATGGCGCCTGTCGGGCATGTTTGAACACATGCCGGAAGCAGTCCGTTTTCAACCCTGTCTAAGCACATATCGCACTTTGCAAGTGTGCCGTCGGCTGCTTTCCGCGGAACATTATAAGGACATGCTTCAATAATTGCAGCAGTGTTCAAACGCTTGGTGTTTGCCGTAAATATAATGGCACCTGTCTTATCATCCCTGAATATAGCGCCTGGATCTCCTGCTGTTTCAAGGCATGGCGCTTCAATACAGTGACGGCACTGTTCAGGAAAGAAGAGCCAGTTTAACTTGCCGTCAATAACCTGCTCACGCATTCTAACCACTTTATAAGTTATAAAGGATAGATCTGCGGGGTTCTCGTAAGTTCCACGGTTTTTAGTTTCTTCTGCGGGAAGGTCATGCCACTGCTTACAGGCTACCTGACATCCTCTGCAGGCCGTGCAAATAGTTGTATCTACGAAAAATGACTTACTCATTCAGCTCACCTCCTTTATTTCTTGGTTACGTTGACCATAAAGGCCTTGGATTCAGGTATCCTGGTATTTGGATCACCGGTCGACGGGGTGAGCAGGTTAACGCTCTCCTCAGTGCCGCTTTCAGGCCAGCGCCATCCAAAATTCCAGGGAACACCAACCTGGTGAATAGTTTTTCCGGCTATGTTGAAAGGTTTAAAACGCTTTGTTACAATAGCCGTACACTCAAGGGCACCACGAGCAGATGAAACATCGACCCGTTCTCCATTATTAATGCCTTTGAGTTTGGCAAGCTCCTCGCTCATTTCAACAAAGACCTGTGGCTGAAGTTCGAGCAGCCAAGGCTGTGGACGCGTCATGAGACCTGACTGCCAGTGCTCTGATACACGGTATGTTGTGCAGACAATCGGGAACCTGGGATCGCATGTCATATGTGCATCAGCATCTGTTCCATATACAGGCGCAACAGGACTCATGCGCTGTTTGCTCATGAGGTTCTTTTCAATAGGACATTCCAGCGGTTCGTAATGTTCCGGGAACGGACCATCAGCGAGGCCAGGACCAAATATTTGCGCATGCCCATGCTTTCTCATGATAAATGGATGTTTTGAATCCGTTCTCTTTGTTCCGTCAGGATTCTCGAGAGGATACCATCCACCGTCCGGAACGTCTCCGATCCACTTACTTGAGACATACTTGCCGTCTTTGGCCTCTCCTGCGAATCTGATAACCCAGTCTTTTTTGTCCCACGGCTCTCCTTTAAGATCAACAGAAGCCCGGTTGTAAATAATTCTCCTGTTGACCGGCCAGCACCACGCAAACTCAGGATAAAGACCGATGTTGTTTGCCGCATCTACTTTGCTGCGCCTGGCTGACATGTTTCCTTTTTCCGTGTAGCTGTTGCAGTAAAGCCAGTTTGCAGACGAGGTTGAACCGTCAGCCTGCAGGAATGCAAAGCTCGGAACAAGGGTTCCCTTTTTATAAAGTTTATCTTTTATGGTAACATCTTCCTGGAAGTAGCCGTTTATCTCTTTAGCTACCTTGTGCGGATCATACAGGCCGTCCGTCATATAATCCCATTTCAGGTTAAGTATCGGCTCAGGAAAGGCGCCGCCTTCCTTGTAAACCTCTTTGATTTTATAGCCTAATTCCATTATAATGTCGCCGTCAGAGAGGCTGTTTCCAAGCGGTTTGGGTCCCATATAACGCCACTGCATCCATCTGCCGCTGTTGGTAATGCTGCCTTCCTTTTCAACCGACACGCATGCCGGAAGCATAAAAACCTCGGTCTTTATTGTGGAAGGATTCTTTCCAGGCCCTTTCCAGAATGAGCCTGTTTCATTGTCAAAAAGGTTGACATTGACCATCCATTCAAGATTTTCCATGGCCTTGCGTGTCTTGTTTGAATTTGCGCCGCTACAGGCCGGATTCATACCCCAGGCAAAGAATCCCTTAAAATTACCCTTGTACATTTCATCAAAAAGGGTCAACCAGGAATAATCGGTCCCATCGTCAACCTTTGGCATCCAGTCATACCCGAAATCGTTCGCTTTAGTGGCGTTTTCGCCAAAGTACGATTTTAAGAGACTGACCGAATACTTGGGATAATTCTGCCACCAGTTGGCTGAAAGCGGATCCTTGCTTATTGGGGTCCACTTTTTGTTGTATTCAGCAAGCGATGTGTTCGATGCCCTTGGAGTCTTAAGATATCCTGGCCAGATATGCCAGAGCAGACACTGATCCGTGGAACCCTGTACATTTGACTCGCCTCGCAGAGCATTAATACCACCGCCTGCAACACCCATATTCCCCAAAAGGAGCTGTATTATCGCCATTGTCCTGATATTCTGGACGCCAACAGTATGCTGCGTCCAACCCATGGCATACATGGATGTGCCGGCTTTTCCTGTGGCTCCGGTAGCAGCATAGGTCTTGTAAACCTCTGTAAGACCGGCTTCCGGGCTTCCGGTAATTTTGGAAACCAGCTTTGTATTATATCTGCTGTAATGTTGCTTTAAAAGATTCAGTACGCAACGGCTGTCTTTTAAAGAACGGTCCAGCTTGGGGACACCGTTTGCGTCCATATCAAAAGTCCACGTGCCTTTGTCATATTTCCTGTTTTTTGCTTCATAGCCGGAAAACAGACCATCGCTAAACTTAAATTCCTTTCCAACTATAAAAGGAGCGTTTGTATAATTGGCCACATACTCTTTATTATAGAGTTTGTTGTCCAAGATATACTTTATCATGCCACCAAGAAAGGCAATATCAGTGCCTGAACGCATAGGAACGTAGATATCGGCCTTTGAAGATGTTCTTGTAAACCTTGGATCGACACTTATGACCTTTGCGCCGTTTCTTTGTGCCTCGGTAACATACTTGAATGATATGGGGTGATTTTCTGCAGCATTACTTCCCATGATAAGTATGCAATCGCTGTTTTTG
The DNA here is from genome assembly GCA_030656555.1 of Candidatus Desulfaltia sp. Lineage (GTDB taxonomy): Bacteria > Desulfobacterota > Desulfobacteria > Desulfobacterales > ETH-SRB1 > Desulfaltia. The sequence goes on from JAUSPN010000078.1 coordinate 38,613, forward strand.
ATGTCAATCCAGTGATTTGTCATTGCGCCGCGTCCGAACGACTCTGCCAGAGCCGCAACAGTAGCGCTATGTCAGATACGGGCCTGATGTTCAATATAGACAAGTCCGATTGCTCGCATCAGAGCCTGGTAAATCCAGCACTCCTCGTTATCCATGGCAGCACTTCCAACCGAAACAATATTTGTTGACCGGTTTACCACCTGCCCTTTGGCATTTTTGTATTCAAATGCCGCATCCCTTGTCTTTTTAACTCTTTCGGCGATTTGGGTCAGCGACCAGTCCCATGAAACCTTTTTCCACTCTTTAGCATACGGCGCTCTGTACATGGGCTCAACAAGTCTGTTTTCATTCTCAGTAAGCTGAGAGATCGAAGCGCCCTTTGAACAAAGCGAACCCCTGTTGATTACATGGTCCGGATCACCTTCGATGTTGATGACACGACCGTCGCCCTTCTTACTGGTATGCACAATAGCACCGCATCCCACCGCGCAATAGCAGCAGATTGTGGTGGTCTCTTTGGCATACTTTGTCTTGAGCATTTGCGCATGGGCTTTGACCGGTGAAAGGTCAAACCCAAGGCCGCTTACCGCAAGACCGGCTGCCGAAGCACCAGTAATTTGGATAAACTCCCTTCGAGTAACGTTCATAAACTCTACCTCCTTTTTAAATCTCCGGTTAATATTAATTAATATTATCCACCAATTGCCGACATCTGCCCCGCGACTTTGCCGGGTTGATTACAGGCAATGTTGTGATCAAATGGTTTGTGGCTTACAGCTCGCAAAAACACATCGGCCAGCTCGCTGTCAAGACATCCCTTTCTGAGAGGGTTTTTAAGATCATCTTGACGATCTGACAAAAGGCATGCTCGCAGTTGGCCACTTGCCGTTAATCTCAAACGATTGCATTGTTTGCAGAAATGGCGGCTTATTGCATCAATGAAACCGATTTCCCCTTTTGCGCCTTTAAACTTATAACGCTTTGCAGGACCGTCATTGATTCCGTTTTTAACAGGAATTAATTCCCCTATTTCATTGATGCGTTTTTTTATTTCAGGAGCAAGCAATTGCTTGCCGATATTATTAGTACGAGGAATTCCTATCGGCATGTACTCGATAAATCGAATATGAAACGGATAAGAAAAAGATAATTTGGCAATATCTGTTAATTCATCATCGTTGATTCCATTTAGTGGAACGACATTAATTTTTATAGGACTAAAGCCCTCCCTTTGGGCTGATTCTATGCCTTCCCAGACCTGATCGAACATGTCGTGCCCTGTTATGTCTTTATATTTTTGTCTGCTTAATGTATCCATGCTGACATTGATTCTTTTTATGCCGGCTGATTTAATTTTTTTAATATTATCTCTCAATAAAACACCGTTGGTTGTTAGAGACACATCCGCAACGCCCCTTATCTTAGTTAACTCGCCAAGAAAATCATAAACCCCTTTTCGTATAAGTGGTTCTCCACCGGTAATTCGGACCTTGGATATTCCAAGCCGCACCCCGATCCTGACAAGACGCAGGATTTCTTCATATCTTAAAATTTCTTTATGCGGAAGGCGTTGATGTATATCATCAGGAACGCAGTATATGCATCGCAGATTGCAACGGTCGGTAATAGAAATACGCAAATAGTTCAAGCATCGATTGTGCTTGTCGATTAATTTTATACCTGGTAATTTTATTAAACCATCGTTACGCTTATACATGAATTTGTCTTTTTGATATATTTGCAACTATATTTGCAATAAGAGACAACTATGAGGGAACCGAAGATAGATGATAACTGTCTAAAAAATATACTTAATACTATAATAAAAATATGTCAATAAATTATTTTTAATCGTTTTCTGCCTTTTAAATGCAAGACAGTCAATTTTCTTCTTCAGAATCAATCTCATCATCTTCTATCTCATCTTCTGCCACTTTAATGGAGCAAACATTTTTTAATATTTTATGATCATCAAAATCATCCTCAAACAATTCATCGTCCACGGGCACCTTATCTTCAACTTCTTCTAACTCTATACCATCTTCTATTTTTTTTGAAAACGATATAGCATCATCAAAAAAAAGTTTAATGGGTTCTTTGTATCCTGTGCTATACATACTTATAACCGATTCGGCTAATTTGTCTGCATATAACCCAACAGGATACATATTGTTTGTTCTCAACACGGAGACCAGATGCTTCTCACCTTTTGCAATAGCCGATTCTATATTATTATTGTCGTATGTCTCTTCGCAGACAAGTGAAAAGGTTTCTTTAGTTATTTCTAAGAACTCTCTAATTATCAACTCGTTTTTTTCGTCATCTTTAAGGATTAAATATTTTTGTTTCATTATTTACCTTCCAAAATTTTCTGTTGCGGTTCAAATGTCTTACTTTTAATGATCAGACAAGAAGATCACGGATACTTTTAAGTTCTGATCGGATATCATTGAGTATGTTTGACGAAGAATCCGCTTCTTTTTCAGGCTGTTTGGATTTAAGATGTTGCTTTGCGCCCTGGATAGTATATTTTTTGTTATGCAAGAGATGCTTGATTTTCAAGATAAGCTCGACATCATTTTTGCTGTACAGTCTCTGTCCCGAAGATGTCCTTTTTGGTTTTATCTTTGTGAACTCGGCTTCCCAGAATCGCAATACATATGTTGGAAGCTCTGCGATTTCGCCGACCTCTCCTATTTTAAAGTATAGTTTGTCCGGCAATTCTTTTTGATATGGCCTGTTATTTTGCATATGTAAAATAATTAATCAAACAGGAAGTATAGCATTAAATTCCTTTATAAGCCTGCCTGTAATGTTTTTTTGAAGGGAGTTTATCCTTTCATCCTCAAGTGTTTCAAAAGCTGACCTGTATGTTATTCTAAGTGAGATGCTTTTTTTGCCGGTCGGGATTGGACTGCCTTCATAAACATCAAATAAATGTAAATTTTCTACCAGATTTTCGTTAAGAACTTCAACACTTTTTATAATATTAAATGCTTCGATATCCTTATCGACAATCAGAGTAACATCTCTGGATGTTGACGGAAACTTTGGCAATGGTTTTGCCGACTTAATATCAGGTATAAGTTCAATAAGATTATCGGTATTAAGTTCAAAAATATATGCCTGTTGTTTTAGATCATAATTCTTAAGCACCTTAGGAAGAACCTCTCCGAGAATGCCTATTGATTTATTTTCAACAAAAAGTTGGGCTGTATGTCCGGGTTTCGTATAACAGCAGTCTTCAGGCTGCATGCTGGTAAACTTTACGTTTGCTATGCACAGATTTCTTAAAAGTGCTTCAACAACTCCTTTTATGTCATAAAAATCACAGGTTTTCCCCATAGAAAGCCAGGAGTCATCCATTCTGTTTCCAGTCCACAGGCCCGCCAACATTTCAACCTCATCAGGCTGGCTGTCCTCTTTGCCGGTATTGAAAAAGACATTGCCGATCTCAAACAGCTTAAGATTCTTATTCTGCATAGCCATGTTGTAATGCATTGTTTCAAGTAGGCCTGGAATAAGTGACGTCCGCAAAACCGATTGATCCTCTGCAATTGGATTTAATATGTTTATTAAGTGCCTTTTATGATCATTTAATTTAAGTTCAAGACGATCGCATGACAATTTGTTGATAAAACTATAGGTTATTGTTTCGGTAAAATCAAGGCCCACAAGCAGGCGCTTGACATGATACCTTGAATCGATTTTTTTTGACGGTCTAACAGCTTTGGCCTGTATAAGCGGAAAGGTTGTTTCAATATGGTTATAACCGTAAAGACGCGCAATTTCCTCTACAAGGTCTTCAAACCTACTTATATCCACCCTGAAAGATGGCGGAATAACTCGAAGTTGATCATCATCAATCTTTTCAATCTTAAATTCAATGGAACTTAAGTATTGCTTAATATCATTTTGGCTTAACTTAGTGCCTAGTCTGCGATTTGTAGCGTCGATGCTAAGGGTGATAACCCTGACAGGAACAGGTTTTGGATATTCATCAATTGTATTGCCGATTATATTGCCGCCGCAAATTTCTAAAATGAGTTGCGTTGCCCGATTTAACGCAAAGATAGTGCCGTTGGGATCTGTTCCGCGTTCAAAACGGTGGGATGCGTCTGTGGCAAGCCCTGTTTTTTTAGAAGTTTTACGAATGCAGATAGGATCAAAATATGCGCTTTCAAGCAAAATTCTTGTTGTGGACTGTTCAATTTCAGAATTTAATCCGCCCATAACGCCTGCAAGAGCCACCGGTTTTTCACCATCGCAGATCATGAGCATTTCCGGAGTAAGAAGGCGCTGTTTCTGGTCAAGAGTTGTAAATTTCTCACCTTTTTTAGCTGTTCTGACAACAATTTTATTTTTTGCAAGGTGGTCAAAATCAAAGGCATGAAGCGGTTGGCCGGTTTCCATCATTACAAAATTAGTGATGTCAACAATATTGTTTATCGGCTTTAACCCTACAGATACCAGGCGGTCCTGAAGCCAGAAAGGTGACGGCGCAATTTTAACATCAAAAATAAGCCGTGCGCTATATCTTGGGCAAAGATCAGGATCTAATATTGTAACCGAAGTAAAATTTGTAATGTCTCCATCAGATTCGGGGAGGCTGATCTCAGGGTAGGTTAGCTTTGTAGCTTCAAATGCAGCAATTTCTCGTGCCGTCCCAATTACACTGAGGCAGTCCGGCCTGTTTGGAGTAAGGTCGATTTCAAGCACAGGGTCTGACAGGTTAAGTGCTTGATGAAGCTTATCTCCAACAGCAAAACTTTCTTCGAGCTCCATTATGCCGTTGCTGTTTGCTCCAAGCCCTAATTCAAAAGCGCTGCAAAGCATTCCTTCCGACACCTCTCCACGTATAGAGCATTTTTCCAGTATGGTTCTGTTAGGAAAAATAGTTCCGGGTAGAGCGCATGGCGCAAGAATACCGTTTTTTACATTTGGCGCGCCACAAACAACAGGAATAACCTGCTTACCTATATCCACATTACAAAGCTTAAGCTTATCGGCATTGGGATGTATTCTGATTTCTACAATACGGCCTATGACAACGGTGTTGAGATAGCTGTATCTGTCTGAAACAGATTCGACTTCAAGTCCTGCCATAGTAAGAGCATCGGCTAAGTCGTCAATATTCTTATTGACGGAGATATAGTCTTTTAACCAGCTTAAACTAACCTTCATATTAAAACTGCCTTAAGAATCTTAAATCATTTTCATAGTATTTGCGGATGTCATCAATTCCGTATTTCAGCATGGCAATCCGTTCTATCCCCATCCCAAAGGCAAATCCTGTGAAAAGCGATGTATCGTATCCGACATTTTCAAAGACAGCAGGGTGAACCAGGCCGGCGCCGATTATCTCAAGCCATCCTGTTTGTGAGCAGACCCTGCACCCCTTTCCCCTGCACATGACGCAGCGTATATCAATCTCGGCGCTTGGTTCTGTAAAAGGGAAGAAGCTGGGGCGAAATCTCAGATTTGTTTGTTCATCAAAAATCTGGTGAATAAAGGTGGTAAGTATTCCCTTGAGATCTCCGAAAGACACGTGCCTGTCCACAAGAAGACCCTCCACCTGTTGAAACATCGGGGTGTGTGTCAAATCGGAATCACACCTGTAAACCTTGCCGGGAGCAATAATCCTTAATGGAGGCTTCTGCTTTTCCATTATTCTGGGCTGAGTTGGAGAAGTATGAGTGCGCAGAACTATATTTTGTGATATATAAAAGGTATCCTGCATATCCCTGGCAGGATGATTTTTCGGGATATTAAGGGCTTCAAAATTATAATAATCTGTTTCAACTTCAGGCCCTTCAGCTATAGCAAAACCCAGCCTGGAAAAAATATCACATATTCGCATGGTAATTTGTGTAATGGGATGCAAAGAACCATGGCCTACAATTCTTCCGGGCAGCGAAACATCAATGCTGTCTTCAATTGCCGCTGACTTGGTTTCTATCTGTATTAATGCTTCTTTGAATGCTTTATCCAGGCTCTTTTTTGTTTCATTAGCCTTTTTTCCTGCTTCTGCTCTTTTTTCCTTTGGCAGGTTCGCAACAGTTTTTAAGAATTGAGTAACATCACCTTTTCGCCCCAGATATCTTACTGAAAGATCATTAATCTTTTTGATGTCAGAAGCGGCCTCAAGCTCTTTAAGCGCATCCTCCTTAATCTGTTCTATGGTTTTATTCACTTATTGCTTTACATCCCTTATCAGATGGTATCAAAAAGTTGTAACCGTTTACAGTTATCGTTTCATAGTTCACGGTTTTTGAACTATGAAACGACTGAAGCATGTTGGATTTTAATGGTTACTCAGAATTTATATCTGTTGTGCAGCCAGGTTGGCTATCTGTGTAAATGCTAAAGGATCGGATATTGCCAGCTCTGCAAGCACCTTGCGGTCAAGCTCGATATTTGCAACTTTTAACCCGTGGATGAATTTACTGTATGACATGTCATTCATGCGGGTTGCCGCATTAATCCTGAGAATCCAGAGTCTTCGAAAATCCCTTTTGCGAACTCTTCGATCCCTATAAGCATACATGAGTGCTTTATCTACAGTATCAGCGGCAGTACGAAATAATTTGCTGTGGCCTCCACGAAACCCTTTTGCTAATTTTAAAACCTTATTGCGACGTCTTCTTGCTTTAAACCCTCTCTTAATGCGCATAATTTACTCCTTTTGCTATAAGCTTGGCTGCTACTTATAGAACTTAGCTCCACTTCGTTCCGCTTAACAACTCGACCAAAGTCGCTGGAATTTCAATAAGTTGTAGAAATTCCGAGACGTTATGAATTAGGAAGAAGCAGCCGTATTTCCTTTTTGTTGGATTTATCGATAATCTGGCCCTTTCTCAAAGACCTTTTACGTTTGGTGGTCTTTTTAGTTAGTATATGGCTTGCATTCGATTTTGAAAAGGTGAATTCGCCAGTGCCTGTTTTTTTGAAACGCTTTGCAGCGGATCTGTTTGTCTTGATCTTTGGCATGTTATATTTTCTCCTTTACAGATCAAAAATTGATGGCGTGAGCGATTGACAAATACCGGCCCACGCCATCGAAACCTTTTTTAAAAGGTCTCATTAAGGAAATTATTATTAATCCGGTTTTCGGTTATTATTTTGGCGACAGAATCATAACAATGTTGCGTCCTTCAAACTTGGGATGTTGCTCAATAAATGCTATGTCATCGATTTCTTTGGTGATTTGTCCTAACAAATCCCTGCCTAGCTGTGATAGCACAATTTCCCTGCCTCTTAAAATGACGGTTACCTTGACCTTATCCTTATTGCCTATAAATTTCTTTATATAATCTATCTTGGTCATGAGATCGTGATTCCCGGTCTTTGGGCGTATCTTTATCTCTTTTACCTGAAATGCGCTCTGCTTTTTTTTTGCTTCCTGCAATTTCTTGGTTAGTTGATACTTATACCGCCCATAATCCATTATTTTGCAAACAGGAGGGTTTGCGTTAGGAGAAACTTCTACCAGGTCAAGACCAAAATCCGCGGCTGTTGCGAGCGCCTTATAAGTTGGAATAATGCCGATCTGATTGCCGTCGGGATCTATCACCCTTACCTCTTTTGCTCTTATCTTATTATTAATGTTTATTTTGTCTGATCCGGCTGGTCTATTTGTATGTCTTAATATTGCTATGCCTTCACCTCCTAATGTTGCAGTTCAATCAACCATTGTAAAAAGCTTAATTTTACAATCCTTATTTGCAAAACTATCGCATATATAACAACATTAATAAATGCAAGAAAAAAATACGATTTAAAGCATTGATTTAAATATAACGCAACCTTATTGCTAAAAAACAAGAACTTGCGCTGTAGTACTATTGTATAAGTGTATAGTTAGCCAACAGGCTTCCCTGCCAGTAAGCATTATTCGGATTTGCGAAATATTGCCTGAAAAGTCTTAGGCTCTTTGCACGCAATATGTTTGGAATAATTGAAATTTTACTATTTCTATACAAAGGGGATAATTTTGTCAAATCAGACTTTGTGAATCCTCCCATTACATCTTCATATGCATAAACAATTTTGCCGATATTGCTTAAAACAAGAGCGCAGTAGCACATAAGGCAAGGTTCCATTGTGCAGAACATGGTTGTTTCTTTTTTGTTCAAAACCCCTTTAAAATCGGCAAGATGCCTTAAAGCAACTATTTCTGCATGGTCTATTTCATTTGTAAAAGTTCCTGAGGTGCCTGCCCGGGATCCGGTTGCGACAATCTTATCCTGATGCACTATCACACCCCCCACAGGGAATTCTCCGGCTGATAATGCCTTTTTTGCCTGTTCAAGCGCTTTTTCCATAAAATAATTATAATTTATAAGTCGCGTCATATTGAGCAGCATCCATCAATTTCAAACACATAAACAATTCTTGCTTCCATCATGGCATGCTTTTCCGAAATCGATGTAAAATCAGCATGTTCGACAATTTCGAGGATCTCAGGTTTTGAAGGTATTGAATCAATGCCTTGTGAAACAACATCGCCGGTCGATCCGCTAATAACCTCTGCATCCTCTCCGTTAGATACAACAACGACAGGCACCTGATAACCGGAAACAAGTCTTGATACTGAAAGAGCGGGCCGGCGCCTGGTTACCAGGGAACCGGGGCCGTATTTTATTATCATGCAGATCATGCCTGATAAAGTAATCATAAAATCAACATTTATAAAAGCTGTTTTATCTCCAGCATTTACAAGAAGTTGGTGGCGGGCTTTGATCTCATTTTTTTGATAACCCTTATCATCTATCAGTATCCGTGCCAATTTTTGTATATACCGCTCGTCATGGGTGTCTTTTATGGTTTTGCCGGTAATATAATCTTCAATTTCACCAAGTATCAGACAACCTTTGCCCATTTTAAACCTCAACTCCTTTAGAAAAAAATAATATTTTTCACCACAGAGTACACATAGAGATTACAGAATCCGTCAGCTATCAATTGAGAGTTATATTTTATTTTATAATTTCTTTGACTTGATTTTGGCGTATAAAATTAATATAAGCATATTATTATGTCTATCCGGGAAGATTTTGAAAAACGCGAAAAAAGCTTTATGTCCTCATATGGCTGCCTGAGTTCCAATTCACAGGGGCGTGTGAAAAAAGAAACACCCTGCCCGATCCGCACCGTCTTTCAGCGGGACAGGGACCGCATTATTTACTCAAATGCTTTCAGACGGTTAAAGCACAAAACCCAAGTTTTTTTATCTCCTTTGGGCGATCATTACAGAACACGCCTTACACATACACTGGAAGTGGCGGAAATTGCAAGAACAATAGCAAGGGCTATGCGGTTGAACGAAGATCTGGCTGAAGCCATTGCACTGGGACATGACCTCGGGCATACACCGTTCGGACATGGTGGTGAAACAGCTCTAAAAGAGATTTATTCACAGGATTTTTCTCACAATGAGCAAAGCCTTCGAGTTGTTGAAATATTGGAAAACAACGGCAAAGGTCTTAATTTAACCTACGAGGTTCGTGACGGGATATTAAAGCATTCAAAGGGTTACGGGTCGATTCTCCCAAACACCCATGAAGGCTGTGCTTCAACCGTTGAAGGGAGAATATTACGGGTTGCCGATATAATCGCATATTTAAACCATGATCTTGATGATGCGATACGCAGCCGTGTTATCAGCTCGAAACAGGTGCCTGAATCATGTTTAAGGGTTATTGGGAGGAGCCATTCAGAGCGAGCCAATACCATGATAAGGGATATTATTAATTCAAGCAAGGTTGTTAATGGTGAATTATGCATACTCATTAGCGATGAGGTATTTTCAGCCATGACCACATTAAGAGAATTCCTTTATGAAAATGTATATCGTTCACCACAAGTCCATAATGAATTTGTTAAGGCAAAGAAGCTATTAACGGATCTTTACACATATTTTTTAACAAACGAAAATCTACTCAAAAAAAAGCTTGAAGAAATGGAAATGTCAGCCTGCTATAATAGCGAACTGCCCAGAGAAAGGATAGTTTGCGATTTTATTGCGAGCATGACCGATAGATATGCTCTAAATCTTTATGAGGAAATCTTTTTTCCCACGCCTATTGTTTGACGAATTCGTAAAAAATCGAATTCATCAGGTGTTAGGTGTTAAGTGTTAGGTTAAAGCAATCAACTGTTTTATCAAACACTTAACACATTGGTAACGTTCAAAAGTTCCGGCATCGTTACGAAACCACTAAAATCTCAATGTTGAAATAGCCCTTGATGCCGAGTTTTTCTTTCCAGTATTTCTCCCACTTGTCCCTGGAGTATTGTCTGATCATAATCATTTTAGA
>JAUSPN010000086.1 GCA_030656555.1 Candidatus Desulfaltia sp.
AAAAAGCCGCGCGGCTGATTAGCCACGAACCCCGCAGTAAGATACAAAGTTAGGCGCAATTAGGATGGCGTTTTTTGATAAAACATGACGAGGAAAGTTATTTTTTTACAGTGTGCATTAATACTGCGAACATTTCAAGAAAAATATTTATCAGTAATGATAGTAAAAGATAATTTAAAAACACTTCTACCTATCCGTTTTGGAAGACGGTTAATAAGAAGATAAATATTAGTAAACCTCACAGACCCGTCTGCGTGCGGGCACGCACGGGCAGGAGACATACTACTCTCTTTTAGGTCTAAATGGTTTTTGGAAGCGCAAATTCAATTCTCCTTTTCTTAACAGTTCTTTGACAAATTTAACACCGGGCAGTTTCTCCATAGCCTGTCGGATTCTGTCGGCAGAAGGGTGGATATAGGGTTCAGTACTTCGAGTAGAAGAATGACCGAGAATGCTCTGTATTACCAGGATATCAACGTCTTTATCGTTAAGGTGAGAAGCCATACTGTGTCGCAGGGTATGGCATGTAACATTAAAAGGAACGTTGACAGAAGAGCAAAGCAGGATCTTTTTAAAATTATCTTCCATGGTGCGTATTGCCAGACGGTTACCCTTTTTTGAGACAAACAACGCCGGTGTGAGCCGGCTGTTACAAAACAGCTCGCGCACTGCCATGTATTGGCATAAGATTTCAATTAGCTCGTCATTCATATGCAAGGTTCGCGGCTTTTGGCCTTTACCGAGAACATTGATCTTGCTGTTTTCAAAATCTATATTTGCAAGGTTAAGCGCATGAACCTCACCGACCCTCAGGCCGAGTTGATACATCAAGGCATAAATGGCGTAGTCGCGGATGCCCAGGATCGTATTGGTATCGATGACTTTAAACAAAAGGCTGATCTTCTGCGGTGTTAAGGCGCCTGGTCGTTTGCGATAACCCTGCCGTATTTTCAGCACGTCATAAAACGGCAATGTATCGGCGCAGGGAAGATCATACAACTTTAAAAAGTTTCCATAGCTTCTGAGGGCAAAAATCTTGCGGTTGATTGAGGCGCCGCAATTTTGACGCTGTTTTTTCAGATAGTACTGGTAGTTTATCACCGCCGGTCCATCTATAGTTTTTACGTTCTGCGAGCAGATAAAGTTTTTAAACAGACCCAGATCAACACGATTGCTCTTAAAAGTTTGCTCGCTGATTTCATAGATTTCCCTGCGGTAATCGAAAAAGTCATCAATGTGCATAAAGAAATTATCGGGGGCTACTGCCATAAGAACCTCCTTGAGATTAGGATACTGTCGAGTGCCAGTTGTTTCAGTTTGTCCGATACGTGGATATAAATGGAAGTATCAGCAATGGAGTCGTGACCCATCATAGTCTGTATGTCGGATAGAGGGACATTCTGGTGATACATCTCTGTGGCAAACGAGTGTCTGAGTACGCGAGGGGTTACATCGGCCTTGATGCCTGCCTTTTTTGCCTGATCTTTGATAATACGCTGCACACGGTCGTTTGAGATAGCTGTTGTTTTGGTGTCTGCCGGGAACAGAGGCGATAATTTTTCTCGGGGTGTTTTGGAGTGTGCAAGATAACGCAGGAGTTGGTCGAAGAGTCGATCTGCGACAAACAGTGCGCGTTGTTTTTTGTTCTTGCCACGAACCCGCAACAGGCCGATGCGTTTTCCGTGACCGGTTTCAAAGCTGCGCACTTTCAATCCTGTCAATTCACTGGTTCTTAAGCCCAGCGCCCAGAACACAGAGACCATGGTATAATTTCGCAGACCATGCCAGGAGCTTTGATCAAAGGAATCGAGCAGTTTAAAAGCGTCTTGGGTTGATATGGGTTTTGTGACCTGCCGTCTGCGGATAATCAAAAGTGGCAGGGCTTCGGCGGGATTGGTATTGATTATGCCGGTTTTTTTCACGAACGCAAAAAAGCTTTTTAGCGCATAATGATGGTTTTCGATTCTGCTGTGTCCGATGCCGGTATTTTTAAGATACAAGATCCATTTAAGCAGTTGAGGGCCTTTTACCTTGACTGGATTCATTTCAAGCTGATTTCCGGCAAAACTGCAAAAGGCTTTGATGCTGATTGTATAGGTTTCAACGGTTGATGCAGCAAAACCGTTAACCTTTAAGAGCTCTTTTTGGTACTGGTCTATAAGGGCAATCATAGTGCCTCCTTTTCCATAAAAGGGTGCTTCCTCATATAAACAGCATATTTGTCGGGATTCAGGTGGGCGTATTTTAACGTATTTGCTCTATGGCTGTGGCCAAGCACATGCTGCGTTATCTCGACACCGGCTACTTTGTTAAGGTGAGTAGCGGCCGTATGCCGAAAGAGTCTGGCGTGGAGCTTTTTATCGATGTCGTTTTGATCGGCGGCGGTGCGGAAGATATCTTGCAAGGTTCGCTGTGAGATGCGCTTTTTGCGCTTTGATATCAGCAACGGACCTTTTTTACGCTGTTGCAGTTGCAAATAGTTGTGGATGATATTACAAAGGCTTTGGGGCATAATCAGGTTGCGCCGGCGCCTGCCCTTTTCTCTGATCCATACCAGCCCACAGGTTAAATCGATATCTTCAATATTTATAGAGATCAGGGTCGATGTCCGCAGCCCCAGCATGCCCAGCAGCATGATGATGATGAGGTTTCTCAGTTCCAAAACATCCTGTGCCTTTCGGCTGAAGTAGTGGATCAGACGATTGTACTCATCAATTGTGAGAAACTGCGGTACTGTCTTTTCAATTTTAGGATATGGCAGTTTGAGGGCGATATTTTGCGGCACATGCCGATGGAGTGTCAGAAAGTGGTAAAATTGTCTGAGCGTCCAGACACGAGACTTTCTTACGTGTATTGAAGGCGCTTTGTAGTCGGCCACAAAATCGATCAGATGCAGGTAAGTAATCTTTTTAACACACCGGATTCTTTGAGATTTGAGGTAAGTTTCGAATTCATTTAGCCGGGCGGTTAAAGCCTGGATGGAACGTACTGAAAAATCTGCCAGTTGACAATATTCCAGAAACTGGTTGATATAACGATGAAGCATGATGGCATCTCCTTGTTGACCATTGAATCATGCTTCATCATTAAACGCCTATTAATACAATACAAACCGCGCTAACTGCGAGGTTTATGGGTTAGCTGTAAGAGGTGATATGGCAACCATAGAACAAGCCCAATATTGGCTTGAGGAGGTAGAGCGCAATCGCATTGATTCACCGAGATGGAATCAAGAGAAACCTTGCGATAATTGGTTCAATAACGAGCGATCCTATGTTTTTGTAATAACGATGACGATGCTCAATAAGGCGGTGGACATGTACGGTGGCGGTGGATTCACCGCCAGTCGACGCTAACGTTAGGTGACAAGGAGTATAGAGAATTCATGACTGAGACATATTCCCCGAATCTATCAATTGACGAAATCAAAGTAAAAATCCAACAAACGTCCAAAAACCCCAATATAGGGAAGACCCATCAAGTAGAGCTCAAAGGTGGCCCTCGTGCCTTTCGCATAGCAACTATTTTCGAGATAATGAACCCAACTAAAAACGAGCTGCACCACCTGTCTCTTCGTCTTGATTCCTTTGAAAAGACGAAGCAAGCATGGAATGTGAAACCTGAAAAAAGCATCCAGCTTGGGGGAGAGACACCCAATGAAATTAAGGCGCTTCATGAATTCTTGAGCGCAATTCTCTCCCAGCACTACCCGGGTTGTGCTGGCGATTTTAGATTGGTGGCCTCTGATCAATTCAAGTTGCTCCAGAGCATCGCTGGCTTGTTGCCCAACCTTCCTGGAGCAAGAAAGTTGGAGTTGGCAAAGAAACTACTGGAGAGCTTGGATGCGTCGGACATTGACCCTGACGCATTCATAGATGCATTTCAGGGTTCTTCACCCGAAGCAGTAAAATATATTGGAGTTGCTGCTCGGTTCGTGCAATACAAATCCGCGTTTGCTGTGCTGAAAAGCCTGATCGAGTCTTCAGACGACAGTGAATCAAAGTATCAAAATCATTTAAAGGAAAACCCGTGGGAATTTGGCAGCGAATATAGCGAGATATTAGATCGTCGAAAATGGACAAGGGACGACAACCTTGACTTTATGCTACGTCGCACAGTAGATAATTACCTTGAGATCATAGAAATAAAAACACCTGCCGTAATGCCCTTGTTTAATTACGATAAAAGTCACGATAGCTACTATGCATCGGCAAAGTTAAGTCAAGTCATGGGACAGGTCTATCGGTACATCGAGGAGGTTGAGCGGAATCGTGACTCAATAATTGCTCAAGACAAAATTGATCCTCTAAAAATAAGAGCGAGAATAATCATCGGTGTAGATGGCTCCGAAATCGAGCAAGCAGCTTTGCGTACCATGAATTCGCACCTGCACAGAGTGGAGATCATCACCTTCAATCAGTTATTAAGAGTAGCCAAGCGGACACTGGACATATTTGAATCGCAAATTTCTACTGCAAACAGGATAACGCCAGTCGATGAGCGGGATGATGATATACCATTCTAAGAGACACTTCACAGGGCGTTCGAGCCGATCGCTATCGCTCCGGCGCGCCACTCCTTGTTATTTTTCCATCGGGAACCCCGACTATGCTCCGGGTAGAACACTGACAGAAAGAGGAAATTTATGCCACGACTGACTGAACAGGAACAACAGGAGATCCTTCGCTTTATCGAGGCGAACAGGCCGTTGCCGGATAAGTATCGCTTTCTGCTGTTTGAGGACAAGCGGGAGGTGGAACTTGTCTGGAACGGCAAGTCCAGCGAGGTCTGCAATATTGTTCTGCCATTTCAGATAATTGAGCAGGTGGACGAGCCGCGTGCCGAAAAACCGGAGGACTCGGCACTGCAACTGGGGATGTTCGATGAGCGCGGACGCCAGCTCAAGGGATGGACAAACAAACTGATCTGGGGCGATAACAAACTGATCCTCTCATCGCTGAAAAACGGCCCCCTGCGCGAGGAGATCGAAAAGCAGGGTGGGCTGAAACTTATCTACCATTGACCCGCCGTTTGACGTGGGCGCGGATTTCAGCATGGACATCGAGATCGGCGACGACACCTTCACCAAGAAGCCCAATATTCTGGAAGAGATCGCCGTGAGGCCGCCCGTATTCTCGGAATAACACTGAGGCAATTGCAACGGAAATTGGCAGAAATGAAATAATGCTAAGTTATACGCAATTCAAAAAATATTTTCTTTTAAGAAGGTACTTTAATAGGCTTTTTTAAAACGGGTATAAATTTGTTTTTTATTTATTATAAAGGGGTATATGGTGTTTTCTACGTTTTGCTCCTAAAACGATTTTATTTTAAGGGGAATTAGAATACGATAATTCTGTTTAACTTGGACATAACTTATGCCAAAAATTAAAGATATTCCAAAGATCGATCGCCCGCGCGAGAGATTTCTACAAAAAGGAGCTGATGCACTTTCAAAAAGCGACCTTTTGGCTATTCTTTTAGGCAGTGGCATAAAGGGAAAAAATGTCAGGCAACTTTCAGAAAATATTATTAAAAAATTTGGCAAAAAGTTTTTAAATATAACTGTAACTGATTTATTAGAAATTTCTGGGATTGGACCAGCTAAGGCATTACAAATTGTTTCTGCAATTTCCTTGGTAAAAAGATTCTATGCGGATGAGAAAACAAACGAGAAAATTATTAAAAATTCTCAAGATGTCCTATCGCTCACTTACGATTTAAGAGATAAGAAAAAGGAACATTTGGTTTGTTTGTATCTTAATGCAAGAAATTCTCTGCTTAAAAAGGAAATCATTAGTGTAGGTTTATTGGATAAAGCGCTGCTTCATCCAAGGGAAATTTTTTATCCAGCAACGGAATTAAACTCTGCCAGCCTTATTTTAATTCATAACCACCCATCGGGTGATTCTTCGCCGAGCGAAAAAGATAATCAAATTGTCGAAAAAATCGTGCAGGCGGGAGAAATAATGGGAATACCCGTTATTGATTTCATTATTGTTTCTGAAAATAATCATTATAGTTTTTATGAAAAGCTGAAAAAACAAAAAGATGGATTTGATTATGTTGCCGACGGAATACAAGGAACACTCTTTGCGATGTTTGAAGCTGAAAAACCAGCTTATGAAATAACTGCCGAAAAAATCAAAGAAAATTATTTCTATATTCCGCAAGTAAAAGAGAATCATATCCAATTACATAATCGTAGATATATTGGCAATAAGCACAAACTGATTGAATGGATTTTTTCTATTATTAATAAAGAGTGTAGAGGAAATTCTTTTGCAGATATTTTTGCGGGATCAGGTGTTGTCTCTGCTGTGGCGACAAAACACTTTGGAAAAGTGTTATTAAATGATTTTTTGCATTCCAATTACGCAATATATCGCGCCTTTTTCGGAAATGAAGCATGGGACAAAAATAAGATAGATAGCATTATTAAGCGCTATAATAATATTTATGGTGATGATTTAGAAGACAATTATTTTTCTAAAAACTTTGGCGGTAAATTTTTCAGCAAAAATTCAGCAAAAATTATCGGCTTTATCAGAGAAAATATTGAAGAAAACAAAAACAATTTAACAGAGAGAGAATATTACATGTTAATTGCTGCATTGCTTTATACTGCGGATAAAATTGCTAATACAGTTGGTCATTTTGATGCCTACTTCAAGAAAGAATTCGTCAATGATAGTTTTTTTATGAAACCAATTGATCCAATTGACGCCCAAGGAATATCTATTTTCCAAGAAGACACAAATGTTTTAGCTAAAAAAATAAAAGCGGATGTGGTTTATATTGATCCTCCTTACAATTCTAGACAATACAGCAGGTTTTACCATGTGCTTGAAACGTTAACAAAATGGGATAAACCAAAACTTTATGGAGTTGCCCTAAAGCCGGAGCCGGAAAATATGAGTGATTATTGTCGAAATAACGCCAAAGATAAATTTGCAGAACTTATTAGAGATATTGATGCACAATATCTAGTTGTTTCATATAACAATACTTACGACTCAAAAAGCAATTCATCACGAAATAAAATTACACTTCATGAAATTGAAAATATTTTACAAAAAAAAGGCACAACCAAAGTCTTTGAGAAAAACTATAGGCATTTTAACGCAGGAAATACAAATTTCAACAACCATAAAGAGTATCTGTTCGTAACTAAAACTAAACATGAATAATAAGATTAAAAGATCTCCACTATTTTATGTCGGAGATAAATACAAGTTGATGCGGCAGTTGGTAAATTTATTTCCTAAGGAAGTAAATAATTTTTACGAACCTTTTGTTGGAGGCGGATCGGTATTTTTAAATATTGAAGCAAAAAAATATTATCTAAATGATATAGATAAACACCTGATAAATATTCATAAATTATTAATAAAAAATACGAGCAATCCCACCCAGTTTTTCAAGTCTGTTGAAAAAATAATTTATAAATATAAGTTATCACGATCTTACAAAGAGGACATAATACCAGTTGCACTGAAAAAAGAATGGAAAAAGACCTATTTTGCACGGTTCAACAAGGAGGGTTACATAAAATTAAGAGACTGCGTAAACAATTACAAAAAAAATGATCCGCTAATTTTATATATTCTACTAATATATGGATTTAATAGGATGCTAAGGTTTAACGGCGATGGGAAATTTAATCTTCCTGTAGGAAATGTTGATTTTAATAAAAATGTAGCGAACACCTTAAATGACTATTTCAAGTTTGTGTGCGATAAAAAAATAACGATAACTTCGAATGATTTTAAAAAGTTTTTTTCTGATAAAAAATATTTAAAGAATGATTTTGTTTATTTTGATCCTCCATATTTAATAAGCGCAAGTGAATATAATAAAATTTGGAATAGTAAAATGGAATCTGATCTATTGGGCATGATAGATAGCTTAAACAAAAAGGGCGTAAAATTTGCTCTGTCAAATGTTACACATTACAATGGCAGTAAAAATGAAATTTTGATAAAATGGATGAAAAAATATAAAATTTACAAAATTAAAAGCAATTACATTAGTTATCACAATAACGGCAAAAAAATAATTAAGGAAGTTTTAATCACAAACTACTAATATTATGAGCAAACGAAAAGCTGAATACAAACCATTGTTATTTACAACAACCATGAGAAATCCTGAAAGGTTGAAAAATTTTTTAACAATACTTAGGGAATACGAGGGTAAGGTTTTAATAAATAAAATTATTGATGCTGTTGCAAAAACACTAATCCAAAAAGGGTTATATCAACCCATGAAAATATCACAAGCCGTTAAAGATAAATGGGAAAATGAAATTGAATTAAGTAAAGCAGAAACTGAAAAAGTATTTGCTGATAATCCGCAAAGTCATAAAGAGGCAGGTTTTGAAAAAGGATGGCCATCGAGGTTTGATACTTGGTTTAAATTTGCCAAAGAATTAGGATTTGTTTGGTATTGGCCAAACGAAGAAATAAAATTATCCAAAAGTGGCAAAATGCTCTTGGACAAGGAAAAGCCTGAAAATGAGTTAATGGTTTTTGCTAATGCTTTTGCAAAATATCAAAGACAAAATCCATTTCGTAGAGTTTTAAATAGTAATGTGCCATTGATTTTATTAATTCAGACAATAAAGCTCTTAAATAATGACCCGGCTTATAATGGCACAGGTATTTCAAGATTAGAGATCCCGCTATTGCTTTGTTGGCAAAATGATAATGCCGAAGCTTTATATCGTGAAATAAAAAGATTACGCAAAAAACATGGCTATTCACCAAGCAACGAAGTCATTTTAGAGCTTTGCTATAAATTACTAAATGAAACTAAAAGAGACGACAATTCTATTCTGGGTGATTATCCTGACGATTTTATCCGCAAAATGCGTTTAACTGGCTTAATTACCTTACGTGGCGGTGGTCGGTTTATCGATATAAATACAAAAGAGACGGTGACTATTAATTATATTTTGAAAAATTATATTTCTCACAAAGAGTTCGCAACAGAAAAAGAATTTTTCAATTATATTGGAAAAGTTGATAATGATTTGGTTTCATCACTTTCTGTTTATAAAGCACCTACCAAAACAACAAAAACGGAATTAGAAAAATGGGTGCAACATTATGCATGGGAATCGATTAAATCTGAAATGCTTAATTTGGCACAGAAAAAATCATCAAAAGATGACATCTTGAAAATTATTGAACAGCCATTGCGCTTAGAATTTTTGACTTCACTAGCTATCCTCAAAAAATTACCAAATGTAATAGTAAAACCAAATTTTGTTTCCGATGACGAGGGCTTACCAACAAGCTTTGCTTCCGGCGGAAGTCCCGATATTGAATGTTTAGAAGATCAAGACACTGTTTTAGTAGAAGTCACATTACTGACGGGAACGCAACAACACATTAGAGAATCATTTTCAGTACACCGGCACCTTGAGGAATACATCAAAAATAGCATTAAATCATACGCCGTGTTCATCTCGCCAAAATCTTTTATCGACACCAAACGCTACTTTAATTTTATTAAAAAAGATGGCTTAGAAGTGAGAATATCAGATATTGATAAGTTTATTAGTGGCCTTGAAACAAAGACAACATTAAATGAAGCGACTTTATAATCATCATTTATGAGTATATTCATCAAAAAACTAGCGATACAAAATTATAAGTGCTTCGAAAATGAGCCAATAAATCTAAGTATTCCTGATGGTAATCGTGGCAGTGGCTTAAATATACTTATTGGCGAAAATGGGAATGGTAAAACTTCTATACTTGAAGCAATCAACTATATTACGCTAAACAGTTTTTCTGCTGAAAATAAACTGGGCATAAGCGATTTTCTTGATTTCAAGAAAGAGATAATTATTGAAGGAAAAACTGATGAGTTTAACTGTAGCTCATCAATTGATTATTATAAAGATTGGAGTTTCAAATCAGATGGTATCTCTTTTAAGGCAAAAAGCAGAGATGTTAAGGAGCGAGGGAATTTATTATCAAGCCCCTTTCAAATTAACAATCATTTTATTTCAAAAGAAAATTACATAAAAAAAGATGGTTCACAAGGTAAAGAAATTGATGGTAGGGATAAAATATTCTCTAAATCAAGAATTAACGATAGTGATGAGCTAAATATTTTCTTCTTTGATAAAAACAGAACGCGGCAAATAGCAACTGGAAATTATAAAACTACATTTGAAAAGATCTGCGACGATCTTAACTGGAATTTTATAAAAAATTTAAATGAGGAAAACATAGGTAAAATTATACAAAACATAACAGGAGAATATTTTAAAAATATTGATGAAATCACAAATAAAAACGTTGGCAAAAAAACAGCTAAAGAATTGAAGGATTTTTTCGGCAAAGATGAATTTGAAAAAATTAAAATTGAACCATTAAACCTTCTTCATCCCTTTTCTAACTCATTTTTTGCCTTACGAAATGACAACGCTTTATCGCAAATCAATGCTAGAGATTTAGGTTCCGGAGTAGAAATCATTCTAACCTTGTTGATATTAAAAAATATTGCTGGAGCCTCAAAGGGTAGTATTATTTATCTTATTGACGAACCAGAACTTCATCTTCACCCAAAGGCACAGGACAAATTATTAGATTTACTTCTTGAGGAATCTAAAGCCAAGCAGATTATTATTTCTACACATTCACCATATTTATTCAAAGGAGCTATTTCACAAAACGCTAAACTTCTCTTATTCACAAGAGATAAAAACGATAAAATAATCATTTCTGATGCAAGAGATAAAGGCTGGGGCATCTTTCCGTGGAGTCCTTCGTGGGGCGAGATTAATTTTTTTGCTTATGATATGCCAACAACAGAATTCCATGATGAGCTTTATGGATTTTTACAGCAAAAATATATTGATAATTCCACTAACGAAGGAGAAGCAAAGAAACGCAGTTATATAGATGATTTTGATAATTATTTACAAGGAAAAATGACAAAAAAGCGTAAATGGACAAAAGAACAAGGATGGGCTACAAAAACAGAACAAGATGTTTCATTGCAGACCTTTATTAGAAATAAAACTCACCACAAAGAAAATAAAACCATGCAGAAAACAGGATTTTCAAATGATGATTTGAAAGAATCTATTGAAGAAATGATCCGACTTGTAAAAAATCCATAATAAGGAGTTTTGGGCTCGGGCATTCACCTCTTTTATTCCCCTCTGCCCTTCGCCCAAAACAAAAAACAAATTTATATTTATTTAAGAAAAAGCTTATCAAAAGACAATTGATTGAAAAATATTTTTTGAACTCGCTCCTTTCAGTAGCGCCCCGGAGCGGCGTAAGATCGCCGTCAAGGTGGTGGACATCTTCGGCAATGACACAATGACGATTGTGGACGTGAGCGTGGGGAAAAACGGACAAAGGGGGACGGGGTTGAATTTAGGCGTTTCTTTTCATTTGTTTGAACAATTTTGACACCTTTAGATACAGGTGCGGACGCAAAAAGCCGCGCCGAACATTCAATCGTTATAATCAAGGGTAATAGATAATGGCTTTTACAGATATCGATCTCCAAAAAATAAAAAATAAAGTGGGTGGACTTTGTTCTAAAAAAACCCCAGAGCATCTGAAAGATCAGTTACGATTTGAATATGAAACAGAAAAACAAAACGTAATTATTTATGAAATACGCCCAGCATGGAACAACCCATCTGAATTCACAAAGTTGTCAATAGCCAAGCTGACATATGTCAATAGCCAGAAAGTTTGGAAGCTATACTGGAAAAGGGCAAGTGGGAAATGGGTGAAATACGAACCAAAAGAATCAGCTAAAGATTTGGGTATTCTGGTGCAGGAAATTGAAAAAGATTCTTATGGCTGCTTCTTCGGGTAGGAAAACAAATCAGGTCAAGTTGACGTTTGACCCATGTTGTTAATTATTTAATATTAAAGAGGGCATAGAAGTTTAAGAATAAAGATAAAAAATCAGAAAAAATATTGAAATAAGAGAAAATAGATTGCTCACATGGGTCAAACATAGGCTTAACGTTATGACTTCTTACTTGGCATCATTGCCTTTAAGATACTAATATTTGCTTTATATTTTCTTCCAACCTTTATTAAGAGGTTAAGGTCTTGCAACTCTTTCAAGTCACGTAGGACCGTAGCTCGATTTACCGTTGCGTATTTTTTAGCAATACTGGGTGTCAACTCAAGAATTTCATCGACATCAAATTCTTGAGTTATTGGCATTTGTAGTATCAAATCACGCTTTCTTTTAAAGGCAGCTTTCTTTGTATACTTCACATCTGCAAATGCTTCATAAATGTAATAATGCCAAAATATAGAAAATTGACTTTCTTGAATAATATCCAAATTTTCTTTAAGGCCATCGCGAAATCCTTGGACGGCGTAGTTTATAAAACTTGTTAAACTTCTTTTTCCCCTTGCTTGGTCTATCTGTCGATAATACTCCGGTCGAGTTTGATTATAAAAATTGGATAAAATATGTGAGACTATGCTTGGCAAACCGGCTCTTAATAGAATGTAAAACTCAAGCAACCGTCCTGTTCTGCCATTGCCATCACCGAATGGATGAATCCATTCAATATATACATGGGTGACAATTGCTTGGATCACAGAAGTTGCAAAATTTTGTCCAGCGTTATAATGGAAATCTCTTTTTATCCAGACACAGAGTTTATCTATTAATTCAGGGACATATTTGTAATCAGGTGCTATGTATGGACCAACAACACGATTGTCATCACGGAATCTACCAGGAATGGCATCTAAATGTTCACTAAGGTTTTTTCCAATAATTTGGTGAAATTCCATTATTAATTCGGGGCTTATAATGCGAACCTTCCCTTCTATAACAATTTCTCGCAACAAGTTATTGAATGCTTCAAGAATATTTTTAACTTCAATTTCAAGATATTCTTTACTTGGAGGCAACTTCCACCCTTCCTCTAACTTTTCTATTTCTTCTTGGCTAAGGGTGTTACCTTCTATAGCTGTGGTAGCTTGTGCGCCTTTTATGAGGGAAACGCGAAGTAATTTGTCTCGATATTCAGGCTCTAATGGAATATCTGTAAGGGCTTTAACATACGCATCGCATTCTCCAAGCATGTATGCACATTCTATGCTTATTTCCCATTCTTTGCGGAATGAAATATGTTTATGCCTGTCCATTTGCAGTCTCCAGTGTTTATTTGGGTTGACAAATAGACCCTACCATTTGTAGTGTAATGTGTCAATAAAAATGACAAAAGTCATAATGAATGGGGGTCGGGCCGCAGGAACAGATTGATATAATATATAAAACGTTTATTTTTTGCGTTAAATAAGGCCCTAAAAGGGCATTTTTGTAAAGGATTTCTGCTAAATTTATGAGTGAGCAACAGGTCAATAACCCACTGCACAGCATGACACTGGAGCAGATCGTGAATAGCCTGGTTGAGCATTATGGCTGGAGCGAGATGGGCAAACGCATCAACATCCGTTTCAATTGTTTTCTTATGCTCCAGTGCTATGCTGTAAATTATTGCTGGTATCTTTAATAGGGATAACTCGTCGTTCAATATCCGCCCATATTTTAAGCTTCATAATTCGCAGATCATATTCAGTTTGCAGATTTAGCCAAAACTGAGCTTCAACCCCAAAATAACGCTGTAGCCTCAAGGGTGTGTCAGCAGTAATGGACCTTTTTCCATTCACAATTTCACTTACCCTGTTGGGGGGAACAGAAAGATCCCGAGAAAGCTGGTTGATACTAATGCCTAACGGTTCTAGAAAATCCTCACGAAGGATTTCACCCGGTTTTATTGGATCAAGATTTTTTTTGTGCTCATAGGGACACCTCAGTGATAGTCTGTAATTTCAACATGGTACGCATTACCGTCATTCCATTCGAAACATAAGCGCCACTGCTTATTGATACTGATAGCATATTGCCCTTTTCGATCCCCAGAAAGGGCATGAAATTTATTCCCTGGGTTAAGCATCAATGCTTCTATGGTGGGAGCGGCATGATTTTCTCAGTCAACAATAATCTCTTGATTCTTGCGTACGGAATTAACCAGGTAAACATTAGAAGCCCTTGCAATGTCTTTTACTCTGATTACCTTTTCCATGACTTTATTTTGTTTTATCAGGCAGGCTCGGAAAGTTCCGGGAAGCAAGCCACAGCGAACCGGCGGGGTATAGAGTTCTCCGTCCAGCTTAACTACAATATTGGCGATGCAGGACTCGGTTACTTCGCCCTTTTCATTCCACAGGATTACATCATCATATCCAGGGCATGCCGCCAATGCTTGATCATACACGCATCGGTTGGTTGTTTTGTGATACAGGAAAAGGTTTGAAGAATCGACAGGTGACTTTGCAAGGCATACGCGCCGAATATGTGCAGCAATAGAATGTTGCAGCGCTTCGGGTTTACAAGTAATAGCACCGTCTTTTGCCACAAGCAAACGTACCTTATGCGCGGCGTGCGGGAAAGCAAGCGCTAAAGAGAAAAGTTTATCGCGTATCGCATCAATATCAGCGGAAAAAGAAAAATAGACGGCAGAATCCATGAGACGCGCCAGATGCTCTTGCAACAGATAATATCCATCCTCTGGCGTCCACAAAATCGTTTCAAGAAGCGAAAAATCAGGCAATCTCTCAGTGAGTACCTTTGCTTTTGTTTGAGATTCCTCAAATTCAACCGTTTCTATGGAATCCCAAAGAATGCCGCCGCCAACGCCATATTCAGCCTGGTGTTTGATTTTGTCGATAAGCACCGTCCGGATAGCAACATTGAACTGCGCTTTGCGATCAGGGCTCATGAACCCAATGCTGCCTGTGTATATTTGACGCGGACCTGTTTCAAGTTCCGCTATGATCTGCATGGTTCGGGGCTTTGGAGCTCCGGTGATGGAAGCCGGAGGGAAAAGAGCTCTTAATATTTCGGATAAATCAGCCTTTGTTTCCGCCGTAACAGTTGACGTCATTTGCCATAGAGTTGGATATTTCTCTATATCAAACAATCTGTCTGCCTGTACGCTGCCAGCATGCGCGATCCGCCCCATATCATTTCTGACCATATCAACGATCATGATGTTTTCCGCTCTGTTTTTTTCTGAATGACGAAGCCATTGTGCCTGATTGATGTCGTCTTGCAAAGTCAGCCCCCTTGAAGCAGTTCCCTTCATGGGACGGGAACTCAGCTTATTACCGTCAAGACAAAAAAACATTTCCGGTGAAGCAGAGCAGATAGACCATTCTTCTGTATTTACGAAGGCTCCATACAGGGCATTTTGTGCTTTTACTAATTCAATGAAGTATGCCCATGGATCACCGACAAAGGGTGACCTCAGGCGATAGGTAAAATTGACCTGATATGTATCGCCGTCTTCAATGTTTTTTTTGATTTTAGCGATAGCGTCCTGGTAAGCATTTCGCGTCAACGAAGGCGTCCACGTTAGTGATTGCCCCAGTAATTGCCCCGGTGATTGATCGGGGCGACATTTTTTTGATGTTGGAAAGAGGAGGTGTTCGGGTTGGTTGTAGATTCCGAACCATATAAGGGGAAGTGAACCATTTTTGTTTACTACAAGCGCAGGGTCAAAAGCAGGGGCAGCCTCGTAAGCAATGAAGCCTGCCGCATAAAGACCGTGTTTGTTAACTGTTTTTTCAATCAGGTTTAACGCGGGAATGACTTCTTCAATCCTGTGTGCTGAAATAATCTGCCGGGGATTGTGGAAATGCAGCCAACACTGCTTGGCGGCATCGTGAATCACAACGCCATTTGAGACCTTTGCAAAACACTCCCTTTTGCCCAATTTTGGCGTCAGGCTCAAATTTTAATCCTCAAAATACTCAATGTATTCCTCCGGTTAGAATTTTCGCCTTCCTTGAACTTGAACAAAACCGAGCGTTTTTCAATTGGCTTTATTTGTCATGCGCCTGAGCTTTTTCAGAAGACTCCCCAGCTTGAACTTTTTTCGTTCGAAGATCGAGTAGGCAACCGGAACTACCAATAGCGTAATCAGATTCGAGCTAAGCAGCCCGCCGATAATTGCCCTGGCCATGGGTGCCTGGGCTTCGCTGCCTTCGCCAAGACCCAACGCCAGTGGCATCATGGCCAAAATGGTGGTCATGGCGGTCATCAGAATCGGCCGGAGTCGTCTCCTGCCTCCCTCTTCGATTGCCTCTTCAAGCGGCATTCCGTCCCGGCGGCGCAGAAGATTGATGTGATCTACCAGCAAAATGGCGTTATTCACCGCAATGCCGGCCAGCATGATACAGCCGATATATGATTGTATGTTAAAGGTGGTGTTGGTTAAAAAGAGCATCAGTATCACACCGATAGCTGCAAGCGGTACGGAAAACATTACAACAAATGGATCTCGCAGCGACTCATAAAGTGAGGCCATCACCATATATACCAGAATTATCGCCAATATAAAGCTCATCAAAAGCTCTTGAAATGCCTTCTGCTGCTCTTCGTAATCACCGCCAAAGAGGATGCTGAAATCTCTGGGCACCGGCACATTCTGCAAACCCTTCCGAATATCAGATAAAACGGAGCCCATATCCCGGCCGGTGATATTGGCAGTCACATAGACCACACGTTCCTGGTCTTTACGTTCGATAACCACCGGTCCCCGTCTTGGGCGAACATTCACCACGTTTCGGATTACCACCTGCTCGTCGTCGGTATTGGTAACAGTAAGATCAAGAATATCACGAAGGCCTTTTTTCTCCGCATCCTCGACCTTCACCAGAATCTGATACTCGTTTTCACCGTCCCTGTAGTTACCGGCCTCGGTTCCGGCAAGCACTGTTTGAAGCATGTTGGCAATCCTGGATACCGTCAGCTTCATATCGGCAGCTTTTTGCCGATCCACGATAATGAGTTCCTCAGGAATTCCGGACTCCCTGCTTATTTTAATGTCAGTGATGCCATCCACATTTTCAACAATCTTCTCAATTCGACCGGATAGAACGTCGGCTTTTTCAATATCATAGCCTCGCACCTCTATCTGAACCTTTTCCTCTCCTGCTGTGCCTATCTTAAGCAAAAAAAGCCCCTGTCCGGCACGGGTGCGGATTTTAACGCCCGGCATAAAGACGAGCTTTTTGCGAAGGGCTGTTGCTATCTCTTCGCTGGATCGGGTTCGTTCTTTGACCGGCTTCAGCGCAATACGCATCTCACCGGTATTTGATCCGGTGGCGAGCCTCATGGAAGCGCCGATATAGCATACCGTGTTTTTGATTTCCGGAACCTCCTGCTTTACGATGACTTCGATTTTCTGAAAAGCCTGATTAACTAATTCAAGCCTGGTGCCCGGAGCCATCTCCGCATAGACTCGCACTTCGCTTTCATCCGCGGCGGGCATCAGCTCAACTCCGACCGCCGGAATCAGTAAAAGGCTTCCCAGAAACATAAAAAACGAGACTCC
Organism: Candidatus Desulfaltia sp.; assembly: GCA_030656555.1. Lineage (GTDB taxonomy): Bacteria > Desulfobacterota > Desulfobacteria > Desulfobacterales > ETH-SRB1 > Desulfaltia. The sequence continues at coordinate 17,414 of JAUSPN010000086.1, forward strand.
TAAGACCAGCTTCTGGTGTTTGAGGGCAAAACAGAGGAGTCTTTTATACTCATTTTCAATCCGGGTAAAAAAACGTCCTGTTATCTGAAAAATTTTTCTGCCCAGAGACATACCATTTTTTGTATCAATAATGACCGGACTGGGAACCCGGGAGGCCAGCATGGGTACAAGCGTCAGAGCCACAACCAGAGAACATCCCAGCGAAAAACTTACTACACAGGAAAGTTGTTTAAACATGATCCCGGACATGCCTCGCACGAAAATAAGCGGTAGAAACACTACCAGCGTGGTCAAGGTACTGGCAATAACCGCGGATTTTACTTCCCCGCTGCCATTTATGGCCGCGGATTTCGGATCCTGGCCGGATTCTCCGAGCCGGTATATGTTTTCAAGAACTACAATGGCATTGTCCACCAGCATGCCGATGCCAAGCGCCAGACCACCAAGAGTCATCAGGTTCAGCGTAAACCCACTGAAATACATCAGGGAAAAGGTGGCAACTATCGATATGGGAATCGATGTGGCGATAATGGCGGTACTGAGGATGTTCCGAAGAAAAAGCAGCAGTATAAATACAGCCAGCACCCCGCCGTAGAGAACAGTGGTACCAAGGTTTGTAATAGAGCGCTTGATATAATCGGATGTATCTATGATGGGGAAAATATTAATCTGCGGGACATCATGGTTAATTTTTTCGATCTCCTTGAGCACACCGGTCGCCACCTCCACGGTGTTTTTTCCCGACTGTTTATTGACCGAAAGTCGCACACCGAGCCTGCCGTTTACCCGGATAATACGGGTTATTTTTTCCCAGGAATCTTTTATGGTGGCAATCTCTTTTAGCTGAATCGGCGCTCCTTCACGGATGGCGACCACCGTGTTTCCCAGTTCATCCAAACTGTTATAGATGCCCGGGGTTCGTATGGTGATATCAAGCGATCCCTGCTCAATGGAACCGGCCGGAAGATTGAGGTTTTCTTCCTTGATACGATTTAGAAGCTTATCGATTGGAAGCCCCAGGGCTTTTATCTTTTCCGCGTTCAGGTTGACGTGGATCTCCCTGTCCAGTCCGCCACGAATATCCAAAGAGGCCACCCCGGAAATCCGCTCGATCCGGTTTTTAACCTGATTGTCGATAATTCTTCTTATCTGGAGGGGGTCAAGGTCGCTGGATACGCCCAGGATGAGAATCGGAAAGGCAGCGAGATCGTATTTACGCAGCACTGGCCGTTCAGCCTCTTCCGGAAGGTTTGGAATGACTCGATCCAACCTGTCCCGGATATCGTTGGCTGCAGCATCAAGGTCAGTTCCCCACGTGAAAGTGACCCGAACACGACATGTGCCTTCGGCGGAGACCGAGGTGACCTCCTCTACCCCTGGCACCGCGCTCATAGCCTCTTCTATGGGGCGCGTAATCAGTTCTTCGATTTCTTCCGGGGTGGCGTTTTCATATTCGGTGGTAATGCTAAGTGTCGGGTAGGTAATATCGGGCATCAGGTCGATGGAAAGCCGGGACAAAGAAATTCCGCCTATTATAATAACTATCAAAGAGACCATAACGGTCAAGACTGGACGATGGATTGAAAATCGGGAGATGCTCATGATTTATGATTTACCTGGTATAATAATCAAAGAACCGTCTTCCAGCAGGTGATGTCCCATAGTCACCACTGAACCGGTGATGGTTGTATTCAGCAATTCCGCCTGGATACCGTTTACGATACCGACAGTTACCGGAATAAACCGGGCTTTTTTCTCCTTTAGATCGGCTAAAAAAACCCCCTGTGTTCCGTCTCTCTTAGCAAGGGCGGCTATCGGAACCACGGTGGCGTTTTCATGCTCATCGAATTGAATTTGAACCCGCACAAACATCCCTGGTTTCAGAAGATTTTGTGCATTTAGAATTTCAATTTCCACCCGGGCTTGCCGTGACTTTTCTTGCAGAATCGGGGCTATTCGAATTACTTTTCCGTTAAAAGTTTGTCCCGGAAACGCATCGGTTGAAATGATTGCTTCCAGTCCCAACTGAATTTTTGGATAGTCACGTTCGATGACATAGATGGCGGCGATAAGCTTTCCGATATCGAGAACAGAGGCTATCGGCGTGTTTGGCGCCAACATGGCTCCTTCGTCAACAAATCGCTCTCCGACCACCATATACCCGAGAGTATTATTTTCAGGCACTTGAATCTGTGTGTAAGAAAGCTGTACATTGGCTATCTTCAGGGCCGCCTCTTTTTGAGACACCTGGGCAATAGCCACTTTCAACTTGGCCTGCTGGGTTTTAAATTCAGACTCTGCTGCATCGAACTTTGATTCAGGGAGGATCTTCTTTTTCCGCAACGCAATGCTTCGCTCATATTCCCGTTTTGCGTTTTCTATCGTGTTTTTTCGCTCCTGAAGATTTGCCTTGGCAACGTCAACTTCGGCCGTTGCCTCGCTGACCTTCTGGAGATATTCATTGTTGTCCAGCACGGCGACCAGCTGCCCGCCTTTGACTATATCGCCGATATGAACCAATATCTTTTCGAGCCGCCCTGCAATTTTTGGCGCAAAAATAAACTTAGAGATCGGATATAAGGAGCCGGTAAAGCTTCCCACTTGCTGTATGGAGGCTTTCTTTACAAGTGCAACCTCGACGGCAACGGGTACGGCCAGGCGCTCGCGCTTTAAACCTTTTCCGGAATCAGAGCCTTTTTGATAGATATGCCAGCCTAAAAAAAAGCCGAGTCCTGTCAAAACAACAATAATAATAATGACAAAATTTCTTTTCATATGGAAAACCTATAAGGTTATTCAAAGGTGCAAAAGGACATAATGTTTAGCATTTACAGTTAATTATACATGTTTTTGGGATAATGACAATTAAAATTATGATGAACTCGTAAAAAGTCAAAAATACCGTCATCGCGAGCAAAGCGAAGCGATCTCTTGTTAGTTAACCGATTGCGTTGCACTCCTCGCGACGACCTGAGATATGACATAAAACACACCGTGCGTCCATCTTATATCTATTTGAACCGCAAAAGCGAGCGCATTCCCCACTGCTTGCGGCGGGGTTAGCGAGCGAATCCAAAAATAGCAAATTTCCTTACGGTCGAAGATTCCCCGTTGCTTGCGGCGGGGAGCTTCAATACCGCAAACAGTTTTTGAAATGGATGAAAAAGGGAAGCTCATATTTGTCAACCGTAATGCATTAGATATCTTTGGTTATACCCAGGAAGATTTTGACAAAGGTTTATCAGCTATTCAGATAATTGCTCCTGAAGATCGAGATAGAGCCAGGGAAAATATTCAGAAAGTATTGAGCGGAGAAAAGTTAGACAACTCTGAATATATGGCGCAGAGGAAAAATGGCAGTTCATTTCCTGTTATCGTATGTTCAAGTCCCATTATCCCTGACAACAAAATCGTAGGCTTGAGAGGTATTGTGATAGACATCACCGAGCGCAAACAATCAGAGGAAACGCTGAAACAAAGTTACGAGAAACTGCAAGAAGCCCTGGACGGGGCAATTCACGCACTGGCAACAACGGCAGAATGGAGAGATCCCTATACTGCCGGTCACCAGAACCGGGTAGCCGAACTGGCTATTGCCAAAGAGATGAACCTTCAAGAGGAACCGATTAAAAAAATCTATATGTCAGCAATTATACATGATGTCGGCAAGATAAATGTGCCGTCTGAAATCCTCAGCAAGCCAGGGCGGTTGAGCGAATTCGAATTCGAGATAATTAAAACTCATCCACAGGTAGGTTACGATATATTAAAACAGATAAAGTTTCCGTGGCCGATTGCCTGGATTGTGCTTCAACATCACGAAAGGTTGGATGGCTCCGGATATCCCAATGGAGTTTCGGGTGAAGAGATTTGCCTGGAAGCAAGGATTCTGAGTGTAGCGGATGTGGTTGAGGCAATGGCCTCTCACCGACCTTACCGGTCAGCCCTTGGTATTGACAAGGCATTAGAGGAAATTTCACAGAACAAAGGCATTTTATATGACCCGAACGTGGTTGACGTCTGTGTGAAGATTTTTACCGACAAGAAGTTTAAGTTCGACCCTAAATAACCATTAAAAATCATGTCCTTCAAACTGAAAACCTTTTTCCCGAAATAACCTTAGGCAGGTATCTAAAACGACGTTGTCGTAGAGACCCCTGCTCTTCTCGACTTCATTCAGGGCTGCATCAACGCCCAAACCAGGACGATAGGGACGGTGTGATGCCATGGCTTCCACTACGTCTGCAACAGCAATAATGCGTGCCTCCATGAGAATTTCTTCCCCCTTCAGATTTCCTGGATAGCCTGAACCATCCATCCGCTCATGATGCTGGAGAATAATCTGGTCAAGGAGCCAGGGAAAGGGCGGACACCCTTCTTTGGTGGCCCGCTGTATAGGGGTCCTTTAATTCCACAATCGAGGCGATGGCCCGAACGGCGCTCAGCAGGCTTTTTTGGAGATTTTTCTCCGCTATCTTTCGGTTGGTGATGTTGTGCAGAAAAACCACAATCTGCCCGCCATTTTCGGGCCGATACTGGGTGCTGACTTCGATGTCAAAAATACTTCCATCCTTGCGGCGGTGCCGAGTCGAGAAACTATCCCTGCCTTGCGCCACGATCTTTTGTATGTGATCGGCGGTATTGTCCTCTGTTTCGACGACTTCCAGGTCGGAAATGCGCGTGGATAATAGTTCCTGCCTGCTGTAGCCGCTCATACGGCAATATGCCTCATTGACTTCAAGCAGACGGCCTTGCATGTCCATCATCAAGATGCCGTCCATGGCCTTCTGGAGTATGTCACGGTGCCGTTCCTCGCTAGCCAGCAGCAGGATGGTGGATCGCCTCCGCTGGGCAATGATGACTATCAGCATGGAGATCATTATTGTCATAACAACGATGATACCTGAAGCTGTTTGAATAACCATCCGGTGGGTGGCGTAAAACGATACCGGTTGATTAATCACCGTGCTATGTTCGGGTAAGGCCGACAAAGGGATTCCGAAACGGTTCATGACCTTGTAGTCAAACATGAACTGCGAATCGCTTTCGGAAGCAACAGGGATGGCGGACGCTTTCTCGCCTGCCAACACCCTAAGGGCGATGCGGCCGGCGCTTGCCCCGTGTATTCGAGCGCTCAGTAGTTTGCCGCCGACAATGCCGAATCCGAGTCGCTGCTCGTAGGTGGAATAAATCGGGACAGGGCTGTGTTCATAAAAGAGTTTAGTGGTTTCTGCTGTGTCAAAGGTGCGGCCGGATTTATCGGTTATGAAAGCTGTTTCCAGGACAAGGCTGTTTTTGGGTAATCGCTTCATCTCCTCCAACAGCTCTTCCATGGTTAGAGGATCGTTAAAGCGGAACCGAACCTTGGCGCCGAATCGGGGAACCATGGCCTCAAGTTTTTTACGCATTGCCAAACCACTCACCGTGTAGTCGTTGGGATTGAAAATCTCTTGAGTGGCAGGGTGCAGGCGGAGCATTGACTCGATCGTTCCAGCAATGTCAATGGCCTCAACGACTCCCGTGACTTCGGAATGTCCTTTTAACAGGGAGGATGTGTAATTATTTATTCCGCAGAAGACGATGGGCGCGTTTCCGAAAAGTTTCTCCTGGTTATCAATGGCAAATTCCAGAGCTGGGTCGTCTATAGCGATGACCGCCGAGAACTTCTTGTTTTGATACTTGAAACTAAAAAGCTGTTTTAGTTCTGCAAGATGCCTTCCCTCGGGAAGGCGTTTGAGATACAGGTATTCAATAACAGGAACCCAATTTTTATTCTTTGTTCGAAGCGTGTCGATAATGCCGGCCTGTTCGTCATCGGACCATGCATAGCCGGGATGATATGAGTTCAGGATGAGGACTTCCTGCAAAATGGCGACCCGCCCTGACGGTTTTACCATCTCGGCGGCGTGCAAGAGAGGAGCATTCAAGGCCACAATAAACGAAAAACACAGCAAGAGGAATTTTTTCATGGTATATATCTTTCCCAGAATCGATAGTTTCAAGGATTGATTTTGGTGGTCTATAAGGTGCCTTTTTTCAGGTGAATTGAAGCTTTCCGCTGCCCCGATGGGACGGGATCTTCGCTTTGCTCCGACAAGCAGCGGGGAATGCGCTCGCTTTTGTGGTTCAAATTGCATGTGCACCATGAATAGCATTGTAAATGATTTCATACGGCGTCTGATAATTGAGGCATTTTCTTGGCCTATTATTTAACTTTTTTACTATAAATGCAAGGGACTTTATTGGTTTGTCCTGCAACTTAAAAGAAACAAGGGTACAGAATTTATTATTGCTATTAACGGCCAACTTAGTTATTAAATAAAAATCAAATAATATAAATCAGGTATGATAAAATGCATAAATTAAAAGACCAATTTATTATATTATTTTTGAGTTCTTCATTAATCCTTTTTTTGTGTTTTCCTTCCCATGTTCTATCCCAGACTAAAGACCAAAATTCTAACCCCAAAGAAACGGAGCAAACCTCATCTTTAATAAAAGGTATGGATACCTCGGTTCCAGGGGAAAACATAGATAAGCCTGGAGAAAAAATAGGAGCAGGAATTGAAAAATTTGGAGAAAAAGCCTCGTCACACATTGGTGAATGGATAAATGCAAAGACTTTTGCAGGCATAACATGGCTAAAGTTTGGAGTTTGTCTTTTTTTGCTGTTTATTGTGGTCGTTGTCGAGCGGCTCCTTAGATCCATAATTCAGAAAAAGGAGCAGAGCATACCCCCTGATGAAGAAAAAATATCCTGGACAAAGTTTCTTCTCTCAGCAATTGAAAAGCCACTTTCATTAGTTGTTTGGATTTATGGTATCTATATAGCGCTGTCTCCTCTTTTAGTTCATTTTAAAGCTCCAGATGGCACTAATCTTGTTCATAGTGTAGCGCAAAGAATTACCGGTATAGGCGGAATACTTGCATTTGTCTGGTTTGCCTTCCGTTTAGTTCAACTTGTTGATGTAAAGTTGAAGAAATGGGCTGGTTCCACTGGAAGCACCATCGACGATATGCTTGTTCCTCTTGTAGGAAAAACATTAAGAATATTTATCATAATCATCGGTGGTATGATAATTATTCAAAACCTTACAGGCCTTCAATTAGGGCCATTAATCGCTTCACTTGGGATAGGTGGTTTAGCTTTAGCTCTGGCAGCCAAAGAATCTATTGCCAACTTTTTTGGAACCCTTACTATTCTATTCGACAAGCCCTTTAAGGTTGGAGAACGGATAGTTATCGACAACTACGACGGCACTGTTGAATCAGTGGGTTTCAGGAGTACGAGCATCAGGACATTGAGCGGCCATCTGGTAAGTATTCCAAACGAAAAAGTCGTTAATTCAGCACTTGAAAACATAGGACGCAGGCCCCATATCAGATGGCTCACAGATATCACTATAACTTATGATACACCCCCGGATAAAGTTGAAAAAGCAGTAAAAATCATAGAGCATATTCTTGAAAACCATGAGGGATTGAACAAAGATTTTCCACCAAGGGTATGTTTCAACAATTTCAATGATTGCAGCCTGAATATCATGGTTATTGCATGGTATCATCCTCCAAATTACTGGGATTGCCAGGCATGGATACAGAAAACATGTCTTGAAATTATGAGGGAGTTCGAAAAAGAAGGGATAGAATTCGCTTTTCCAACCCAGACCGTTTATCTTGCAAACGACGAAAAACGCCAGCTTAAACTTCGATTGTTATCAGGTGAGAACATACAGAAATTATAGTTATGTAATATTATAAAGTTACCCGATTAATCCTGCCATATATTTTAAATATTTTCTTAAATTTCTGCGGGAGATTAAACTTATGCCAAAGTTTATAAAAAAAATATCAAAAAAAGCTGGTCTTGCTCCCGGAACTCTTGTCCATATTGGTGAACATAAACATGATAAAATTAAAATTACTCTTATTGACTATGATGCAACTCAATTAAAAGAAACAGAGTTAAAAGAAATAGAAGAATCCTTTTATCTTAAAGACAAAGCTTCTGTAACATGGATAAACATAGATGGAATACATCAAGTAGATGTTATAGAAAAAATAGGTAGCAACTTTGGCATACATTCTCTTATTTTGGAGGATATTTTAAATACAGATCAGCGTCCAAAAGCACAAGATTTAGATGATTATATCTATATAGTATTAAAGATGCTTTATAATGATAAAGAGGAGCTTAAAGTTAAATCAGAACAGATTAGTTTAATCTTAGGGAAAAACTTTCTTATAACCTTTCAGGAAATTGAAGGAGATGTCTTTTCTTCAGTTAGAGACAGAATTAAAAAGGGCAAGGGTCGCATCAGAAAGATGGGGTGTGATTATCTGACATATGCTCTAATTGATGCTATAGTTGATAACTATTTCATAATACTTGAAACCTTTGGAGAGAAGATCGAGTCGCTTGAAGAAGAGCTTTTAGAAAAACCTACACCACAAACATTACAGACCATTCACGATATAAAAAGAGAAATGATTTTTTTACGAAAGCAGGTCTGGCCGATAAGAGAAATTATCAATGGTCTGTTAAAATGGGACTCGCAGCTTATTAATGAGTCAATAGATATCTATTTTAAAGATGTTTACGATCATACAATTCAGATAATTGATACCATAGAATCATTCAGAGATGTATTATCAAGCATGGTAGACATATATCTTTCAACAATCAGCAATAAAATGAATGAAGTAATGAAGGTGCTAACGATTATTGCAACAATATTCATTCCCGTCACTTTTATAGCCGGAGTTTATGGAATGAACTTTAAATATATGCCTGAGCTTGATTGGAAGTGGGGTTATTATGCTGTCTGGTTTATAATAGCATCTGTTATAATTTCTATGTTATGCTACTTTAAAAGAAAGTCGTGGCTATAGGTTCACTAATTCCAAAGGGATGCCGGCTAAGGGTCCAACAAGCGCACCTTATGTGAACAAAGCATAAGCACCAAAGAGATAGAGTCCAATTAAGGCAGGAGAATACCAGCTGCTGACGATAAAGAATTTATGTTTCTGTTTAAAAAAAAGACCGGCAATAACAATGCAGTTCATCATTACCGCCACCATGGCTGTGATGATATGGTCATTTGACACTGCGGCAAGAACAGGCCCTTTGATATAGAAAAGGTCAATCCAGGTTATAGCAAGGACATCCAGCATATTAGCACCTAATATAACAGCTATTGCTATATTTATAGCGTTCAAACGGAGGGCTGTGATAGCTACTACCAACTCAGGCATTGAGGTGCTGATCGCCAAAAACAGGTTGCCAACAAAGCCGGCTCCCCAGCCGGTGGTCTCGGCGATTTTGTCACCAACGAATGATACCCATATCCCAGCGCCGACAACCGCTATGGCTGTCAATGCAAATTTTAAGTATACCGATGTTGATGGAATCCGCGCATGTTGTGGTGGATCGTTTTCCGGCGGCTGTGTACTGCGATTAAGCCAAAGGCGAAATATCTGCCTTACTCCTACCAGATACAATATAAGGATAAGAATACTTGATATACCCACCCATCCAAAAGCTAATGCGGGAAACCTTTTGCCGGCCAAAATACCCCCGGAAGCGATGACAAGCAGCAATATTCCCATTGCTGCTGCTGTAACATGTCCCAGGCGTGCTCTGCTCAAAATCGGAACCGGACCGTGAAGTATGTCCAGCAAAGCCAGAATGCTAAGGTTAAAAATACAGCTTCCAAATAAAGCGCCCAAAGCCAGGTCAGGAAGGCCTACCAGGGTTGCGGCACTTACACCGACAGCCACTTCAGGGGCGGATGTTACAACAGCTATGAGTACTAACCCTATCCATAGTCCGCCCAGACCTGTTTTTTTAACAATAACATCTCCATATTTAGACAACTTTGACCCTGCGAACATGATAATAACGAGACATGCAACATATTCTAACCAGACCAAAATCTGCGCTCCTTTAAATAGCCGGGTTTCTCCTGCACAACAAAAGGGGCGGCCATAAAAACCGCCCCTTTATACTTAGTTAGTTAAACAATTGGCCTTACGGCCGGGAAACACCCTATAAATTAACAACTCTCCTGGGGCTTCCATGAACGAAAGTATAGAACAAAGCCACCTTGCCTTTAGATGTGTCCAATGACACCTGCCCCCTTTCCTTGATCTGAGGGGTCTTTACAAAAGCCTGGGCAGCCTTGGCAAACCCAACGGCCATACTTGCGGAAATCATACCTCCTACCATGGGAAGTACTATCAGAAGCGGAGATGTAACGGCTATAAAAGCCGCTGACACACTGATCCCGATGCCAGCCACGGCACCCACGGCCAGTATATATGCCGTAAATTTAATACCTGGAACTTCATTAGTTCTTAAGCCCATCTTTTTTACCCAGATTTTGCCTGATTCAGGCACTTCCAGTTCTCCGTTTTTCATAGCCATGCCGACATCTTGCAGGTGGTCAAACTTCCTGCCGCAGACTTCCCAATAATCACTTGCTTTGGTTCCGGAATCAAATCTTTTTGCCAGCTTTTTGTTGTATCCCAAGCCGGTTATGGTGTGTGCCCTAAAGCCATGGTATAATTGCATAATTGTCCTCCTCTATTTTATAAATATCTAACATAAACCAGTTGCTCTTCAAAAGAGTTACCAAAAACTGGTAGATGAGAATATTTGTCCGATTAATGTATTACCAATAGTTAGTTTGTGAGATCAAAAGGTGTGTCAAGGGGGACATTCCCAAAACACTCGTTGAATTCGAGGCGGGATACTCTTTGGAACGAACATGATGTTTTTTACTCTAACGCTGGTGTGGACATCTTTCATTCTAAATCTCTCTTATACCTCCCTGAAATTATTTTTAGTTTTGTCTTTCTTGATTCTTATTAAGATGAAAGAGCAATTCGCGTGCCAAGACATAAAACCTTATTATTGAAGGGAGGCGTAGCCGCAAAGGGCTGAATTGGATTCTTTATAGTTTAAAGGGCTTGGTAAATAAAAAGGGTGCGAAACTTAAGTAATAATTAAGTTTCAGTAAAGGCAGGGAACGGGAAATAGCCCACAAAGGCAAGCAAAAACTGTTCAATATCCGACTCAAGCGAAAGCAAAAAGAGCAATTAAAGTGTATTTTCAATAAGTTAATAATGTGTAAAACAAAATATAATATAAGCTGACTGTTCAATATGCGACATGTATTTCGAGCATAACCTTCTAATTATGACCGTAAGCGCTCACAGAACGTTGAAATTAGAAAATAGAAATTGGAAATTTGGCCTTAATACTTTTGTGCTGTTGATGAACGCATTCAATTTTGGGCCGAGTTTTTCAACTATTGCTTTGTATTCTGTCACGTTTGACTCAAATAAAACTTTTCTTCTGATAACTTTTCTGCCAGTTTGTAGACATCCAATTCGTAAACTCGTTTCATCTCTCCACAATTTCTACTTTCCAATTTCAAGTTTCAAGCCGTGAGCGGCTACTTATGACCGTATATTATACTTTTTAAGCTTGCTGTAAAGGGTTCCCCTGCTTATATCCAACAGGCTGGCTGCTTTATGTTTATTCCAGTTGCATTCTTGCATAACATTGACAATAATATCCTTTTCGTTTTTTGCCAGTGAAAATTCCTTTGGGGCGTCTTTTGAGTTTTTAATCCTGTCAGGGAGAACATCAACGTCGATACGGCTCTCAGAGGTTAAGACCACGCATCTGGCCACAGTATTTTGAAGCTCCCGAACATTACCCGGCCAGTCATAGTCCATCATTAATTTCATAGCCCCGGAACTAAACCCAGCAATTTTTTTCCCTTCAATAAGACAGAGAGTTCTGAGAAAATGGTTGGCCAGCAGGGGCAGATCCAAGATATGTTCCCGCAACGGCGGCAGCTTTATCGGTACAACGTTAAGACGATAATAGAAATCTTCTCTCAGCCGCCCTGCTTCCATCTCCTTTTTAATGTCTTTATTGGTGGCTGCAATAATCCGAACATTGACCTCGACAGAACTCTCGCCCCCCACGCGTTCGAAACTTTTATCCTGCAAGAACCTTAGCAACAGCACCTGGGTTTCCAGTGGCAAGTCAGCTACTTCATCCAGAAAAAGAATTCCCCGTTGAGCCCTTTCCAATCGTCCCAGTTTTCGTTTAATGGCTCCTGTAAAGGCTCCTTTTTCATGCCCGAAAATCTCTGAGTGTACCAGGGTCGGGACAAACGAAGAGCAGTGAGCCACGACAAATGGCGTATCTTTGTACTTGCCAACCTGGTGGATGGCGCGGGAGACCAGCTCTTTGCCGGTGCCACTTTCTCCCAAAATGAGGACGGTACTTTCTGAATCGGCTACTGCCTGGATCAGCCGGTAGATTTTCTGCATGGGCTGACTTCGGCCAACAATTCCCATAAACTTATCCTGCCCTGTCAACTGCTTTCTGAATGCTTCCTCCCTGACCTCTTTAGCAATCTGATAACGTATAACACCGGAAATTTGTCTGATCAGTGCTTCAACAAAGATCAAGTCGTCTTTTACCTCGATGTTTACAGTAGAAGATCCGAGCATGAAAAGACCTTGGCATTCATCCTCCAATTCGACAGGCACGGCCATCCATGTACAAAATTCCGACGTCAAATCCTGTATGACTGCCGGGCAATCGTTTCTTTTCATCGCGGAACAGGCCGGTTTCATTTTATTTCCGGCCAGAAATTGCAACAGGTCGTGTTCTAACTTAAGGTTCTTGATTTTCCTTATGGCTCGATCATAGCAGGTTTCTCTAATATGCTCTTTCTCGGGCCAGGGAAAATAGAAATTATCCCTGTTCGGAGTCAGCAGAAAAACGGATGTCTCAAAACCAGGATAAAAATCTTCCATCATATCCTGGAGAACAAGACACATTCCGTTCAGATCATATTCCTTGGTCAGTCTTAAAAGAATGCCATTAATCGCTTCAAGTTCATTGTGTTTTCTTTTAATTTCTTTTTCAGCATTCTTCTGTTCAGTGACGTCCTCCGAATAATTGATGATGCCCGTTACATGGCCGTCGCGATTTTTGAGAGGAAACGAAGAAATATCGATCCACCGTACTGGATTGTTTAGCGGATAAGGGACGATTTCCCTGTGAGCCTCGCCTGTTTCAAGGGCACGAACCGACGGGCACAAAGGGCATGGAGAGTCCAGGTTCTGGTATGCCCTGTAGCATTTATTGCCGACTATCGGCATATGGGAGGAAAACATCTTCTCTATATGCGGATTTATCATGATAATATTGAAGTCACAATCTAAAACAGTAATACCATCCTGTATTGCGTCAAACACAGCTTTAAAAAAATATTCGCTTTCCTTTAAGGTATTCTCGGCATGTTTGCGTTCCACAACCCTTTGTTTTTTAATATGAAAGATATCCCAGAACAGACGGGCTTCCACATTGTCCATGAACCTGACATGATCCGGTTTGGTCCGAAACAACTCGTTTGCCACCTCGTCGCGGCCCGTTATCTCAATAATCATATCCAGATCATCAAGCTTGTAAAAATCGTGATAGTCTTTTGTTGTATAGATACCCCTTTCCTGCGCGTAGCAATAACCCACGGCATTTGGATTGATATCGGCTACTCCAATGAGTCGCATTGGAAGATGGGTAAGCTTTCCAGCCAGTATCTCATCCATGATCGCCCTGCATCCCGGGCCTCCACCGACAATGGCTACGTTAAGAATCTTGACATGTTTCATAATTTGTTCCTGCATTGCTGAGTATTATAACAAAGTGTGAATATTGATTCTGCCTTTTCAAACCATCGTCAACTGGATCAGCTATACCGGTATAAAATAAGCGGAGGTGAATGCCGCGATCTTTTGAGTTGGTTATGTTTTTTCATTTTCAAGTTTTGTTCCCTCTGGATATGATCGTATATGCAAATCGCGCTGCGGAAAGGGAATTTCGATTTTTCTTTCATTAAAGAGCCTGTTAATTTCAAATCTTACATCTGTTTCAGCCACGAGCATATTATCTATATCTGTCCATACCCGTAAAATAAAAACAAGAGCGCTGTCTCCAAAATCTGAAAAAAGGACATCTGGTTTGGGATGTTTCAGTACTTTTGGAATTTTGTCCGCTATTTCGAGAAGAGTTTTTCTGACGAGTTCTATATCGGAGCCATAGGCAACTCCTACCGTAATTTTCCGACGCAGCCTTAAATCCTTAAAACTCCAGTTGGTAACCTGTTGGCTTATTAAATCAGAGTTGGGAATAATGAGAGAAGCGTTATCGTATGTTTGAACAACCGTTGAGCGGACATTAATTTTTGTTACCGTTGCCCATGTTTCGTTAATTTCTATAGCATCTCCAACCTGTATGGGGCGCTCAAAAAGAAGGATAAGTCCGCTAATAAAATTGTTGAAAATATTTTGCAGGCCAAAACCAAGTCCAATACCAAGCGCGCCAAGGGCAACAGCAAGAGAGGTTGTATTAAGCCCAAAAGCGTTAAGTGCGGCTAATATACCGATCAGCCAGAATAAATATACGGTTATAGTTGTTATGGAATCACGGAGTCCAGGTTCCATGCCACTGGACGCAAGAATCTTTTTTTGAAGGATATATCTCCAAAGACGTGTTGCTGCATGTGTGAAAAAAACGATCAGAAAGGCAGAAATGAAGCCCATCAATGTTAGCTGTATTTCCCCTATGTGCAACGGATAATTTAGGGTTTTTATAAAATTTTCCAGTAATATTTGTTTTGGCCCCCATGTTATAATTAAAGATATGGTAAGGCCTGTAAACCATAGCAGCAGGCAGAGCCTTATAAAAAGCCATCTAAAGGGATGGGAGGCTTTCGTGGATAAATCCTTGTCTGATTCTGAGATCCTCCTCCTTATTGAAACATCCCATTCCTTAATTAGAAAATAAAGCAGACCTGCTAATATTATAATAACAGCGCTCCACCCCCATGATTTATACCAGTAAAGAGCTAAAGGACCATAGCCGGCAAGCTCAAGAAGAAGTCCGCCGCCTGTTATAGCGTAACTCAAAACAAAGAATATGTTTCTTAAAATTGATAACCTGCTTGATTTTTCAGCGGCGGGTATCTTGTTGAGATTATTAAATTGTCTTAGGAATAAGATATTCCATCCAAAGAAAATTATTTCAAAAACCATTCGCAATACAAGCAGAATAATGCTTGTGCTACCTATTAACCATGCAAGAATTACATAAGGAATTACAAAAACGAGCATTATGATAAGAAGCGAATGCAGGTAGGGCAATAACTGTTCGGGAATCTGATATCTTTTGCCTTGATTCCATAATTTAAGCAGACCAAATCCCCATCTTGTAAAAAGAAATATCAACAATATATAAATAGTAATCTGTATTAAGGGCGCTGTGAAATAAAAAAGGCGAATTTGGGCATAGATATATATAAATAATATAGTTCCTATAAGCGGAAGTGAACGGTGAAATAGCTGCAAAACAAGCAGTCGCCAAGGGTACTGTTCACAAAAAGGTTTGTGCTCAAGATTGCTGCAATAATTTTTTAATCGAAAGAGCAGAAACTGGAAGACAATAAATATAATAAAGAAGGTAATAATAAGAAAATTTTCGGAATTCCAGATAGCCGTTAGTTCATTCACCCAGAAATCCTTTGAAAATATCGAAAGTATTTTTTCGTAAAGATGGTTAAGTTCTTTTCCTGTCTGCTTCAAGCCCAGAGCTTTTAATGGATTAATTCCGCGTTCAAAAAGCTCCTGTTTTTTCTTTTCATCTATTTGCTGCTCAAGTTTTTTTGATAATTCAACAAGAGCCTTTTGAGTGTCTTCCAGTTGAACTTTTCTTTCGGAGTATATTCCATTAAGTTTTTCAAGGAGCTCCCTTTTAGTGGAAAAATGTTTTGTTAATTCCTGAAGTTTATATAAAAGGTTGATCGTTTGAGGATCTTTTCCCCCATGAGTTTTTATTTCGGAGAGCTGTTTTTCATTAAGAGCTTGTTGTTCCTCTGTACGCGGTTGCGATTCATTTACCGTGATTAGTTTTTGATTTGTTTCTTTAAGATTTCCAGCTATATTATCTAAAGAAGCTCTGTTGTCTGCCCATGCCTCTTCAAGATTTTCAATTTTTGTCTTTGGAATTAGGATAAGATTTCCATAGGATGAAAGCTGAATTTTGTATACATTAAGCTCAGTGGTCATCGCCTTTTTTAGGCTCTGATCCCTGTTGAGCTGTTCTTTTAGCTGAACAATATTTTCTTTCTCCGTGTTAAGCGCATTTTCAATGGAAATTTTAAGATCGGTATATTCAATCTTTTTCTTTGAGGCTTCTTTCCCTTTTTCTTGAGCTGCTCCCCTGTATGGTGAGAATGAGAGTCCTAAAACAAGAGTTAAAAAAACAATTATTATGAAATGATTAGTGCTGGTATTTTTCATGTATATTTTATCCTAAAACCTGTTTATAAAATGTTACGGAGAATTTAATAAGCAGGTAATACGAACTTTGAGTTCCGGTTTATTGACTTCCGAAACTTAAGGTGTTGAATCGCAAAAGCGAGCGCATTCTCTGTAGCTTGATACAGGGTTCTTCAAATATTGCCTACAAGGTTTTGAACGCCTCTTTTCTGATACCATGTTTTTTCATCAACTTGTTTAGTTGACGGGGGCTGATTCTGGCGATCTCGGCGCTTTCTTTTATTCGGCCCTTGTTTGCAGCTAAGAGTTCCTTTAAATAACACTTTTCCATCTGTTCCATGGCCGTGCGTCTCACTTCTGCCAAACCGAGAGAAATGTTCGGCGTCACCTGTGCCGGCAAAGAATTTGACGTGAAAAGTTCGTCCGGGAAGCTATTAGGCGTTAATATTGGAGAGAATTCCAGTATGTAGGCACGCTCCATAAGGTTTTCCAGCTCACGGATGTTTCCCGGCCATGAGTATTTTCCAAAAGCATCTATGACACGGGGATGAACATCGTGAATTTCCTTTAGATCAAATTTGTTCAGCCTTTTTAGAATGGCCTCGACAATATATCTGATGTCCTCTATTCTTTCTCTGAGGGGCGGGATCTCGAGCGGAAAGACATTTAATCGGTAATAGAGGTCTCTTCTGAATTGGCCGGCGTCGCACATTTTCTTTAAATCCGCATTTGTGGCTGCGATCACCCTCACACTTGCTTTGATAGTTCCTTCTCCGCCAACGCGATGAAAAGTTCCATCCTGGAGTATTTCCAAGAGCTTAATCTGTGCAGGGGGCGTAATGGTGCCGATTTCGTCAAGGAAAATCGTGCCCCCTTGAGCGATCTCAAACTTGCCCAGATTTCTACGGACAGCCCCTGTGAATGCTCCCTTCTCATGCCCGAACAGCTCACTTTCCAAAAGAGTATCCGGGATGGCTCCACAATGAACGCTTATGAATGTGCTATCCTTTCGGTTGCTATGCTGATGAATCAGTCTTGCAAGCACACCTTTCCCCGTTCCTGTTTCACCGCTCAGAAGAACCGTGCTTTTGGTTGGTGCTACTGACCGCACCTTATCAAAGAGTCTTTTCATCAAGGGGCTTTTGGTGCGCACGATTTCAAGTGAATCCTCCTGCCAGAATCTGTCTCGAAAATAATCGAGCTCCGATTCCATCATAACAGATTCATAGATGCTCTGAATAATACAGTTGACCTCATCCGGATTGACAGGATAGGTGAGGTAATCGCTGGCTCCCGCCTTAACGGCCATTACAGCCTCTCTGATCATTTCTTGAGAGGACATGGCGATAATTTGAGCTGTCGGATGCGCATGCCAAAATGGTTGCAATGCCATCTTATAGCTGTTGTTAAGCATTGATTCACGAAGAACTTCTACGTCTATAAACAGGAATTCATACCGCTTTTTCTGGAACGTCTCCAAACAGACATGCTTGCTGGATACCGCATCGATCCTGTATTCGGATTGCAAGCTGGTCTGGATTGCACTACAGACCGATTGATTTTTAGAAGCAAGTAAATATCCAACCCCAGAGGGGCTGGCTTTGGAATAACCCCTGGAAGGGGATGAAACTGCCTTGCCTCCTGAGGGGGCAAGGATGAGTTGTCCCAAACTCTGATTAAAATAATTTTTGCTGTCGTTCTTCTTTACGTT
>JAUSPN010000099.1 GCA_030656555.1 Candidatus Desulfaltia sp.
GTAAGCTGTTCTCATGCTTTCAGGACCTAGTTTCGATTTCCAGTGATTGATAAAAAGGATGAAAGGATTACTATCAATATCAAGAGTTATTTTAAGAATATTTCTCGCAAGTTCATTATCAATCTGTATTTCTTCTTTCTCAACAATTGGAAACTTAGATAGAACAGCGCACTTCACCGGCGTAGCCCTGGAGTCCGCAATTTCAAGATAACGGTAATCTACACCGAAGTCTTTCAGCCTGTCACGTAGAGTGATAAGGGCTTTTTTCGACTCGACTTCCTGCAAAACGACAACATCACCTCCCAGATCCTTTATCACTCTGGCAATATTGGTGTATTTAATGTTTGCAATATCCTTAGTCCAGCCATAGCCGGTATTCGGAATATACTCCGGGTATTCTGTTCCCTCCATGCTAAGATCAAAAAGATTTTCCACGTTATAGCTTGCGACTTTAAAAGTTTTTGCTTCTATTGATGTAATGCAGCACAGTAAAACAAGTAAAATTGATCCAATTATCGTTTTTATATGCCTTTTAAACATACACTTATCCATGGTGTTGTGGGGAGGGGGAGAGAGAAACTCCCCCTTACCCGATGTATTTTGAAGTTGAATTCACCCAGCCATAATTTCTTCCGTTTATTTTACAATATTTGTTGTGAGTTGCCGCGAAGATAATCTCAGCGAATATTTACCATAGAGAACACAGAGAAAAAATATTTTGTTAAACGATTCTTTGTGTCCTTATCATAGATAACATAGATTGTGTTCATAGCAAACAATGGCAGGTGTTGCAAAAGTAAATTTTTTATATTATCGTACGTTGAAGAAGTATCATAATTAGAGAGCAAGCTTTGCAAAACTGTGGAGGAATGTATAATGGCTGAAAAACCAACATTCAATAAACTTAATCGAGACAAGATGTTGCCAGAAGTCTCTTTATCACAATTGCAGACTGCCTTTGATGCCATTAACGAGGCTGTCTGTCTTTTGGACATGAATGGAAAGATTTTACGATGCAACAAGGCAATGGAAAGCCTTTTGAAAAAATCCTCTGGAGAAATAATCGGCGGTATCTGCTGGGAACTTATACACGGGACGGATAAACCTGTAAAAGATTGCCCGATTGTACGCATGAAAAAAACTCTCCGCAGAGAAACTCTTGTTTTGAAGGTTGATGACAAATGGCTTAATGTCACTGTCGATCCTGTAATAGATGAAAAAGGAAATCTTGCCGGCGCTGTGCACATTATAAGCGATATAACTCAACACAAAAAGACTGAGCAGGCGCTGCGTGAGTCTGAAGCAAAATACAGCAGCTTTGTTGAACACACAGGTACGGCCACCGCGATAATTGAGGAGGACTCAACAATTTCCATGGCCAACACAAAACTTGCAGATCTGATCGGGTATTCCATAAAAGAAATTCAAGGCAAAATGAAATGGACGGATTTTATTGCAGAGGAAGACATTGAAAGAATGAAAGGTTATCATGTTAAAAGAAGAGAACATGAAGGCTTGACGCCAAACAGTTATGAATTCCTGGGGATTGATAAGCAGAGGAACATTAAAAATATCTTACTGTCAATCGGCGTGATTCCAGGAACAAAAAGATCGGTTGCATCATTGATAGATATAACCCATATCAAGCAGATTGAGGCTTCACTGCAGGAGAGCGAGAGAAGGCTTAAAAAAGCCATTGAAGGGAATCCGATCCCAACCTTTATAATTGACGACAACCATACTATTACGCACTGGAATAAGGCATGTGAGATTTTGACCGGTTTTTCCGCTTCTGAAGTGGTCGGCACAAAAAAACAGTGGTCAGCTTTCTACTCTGAAGAAAGACCGGTTATGGCTGATTTTATAGCGGAAGGGGCTACAGAGGAAGAAATGGCCGAACGTTATAAGCATATTGTTTATAATAAATCCGTTCTGATTGAAGGCGCGTATGAAGGTGAAAATTTTTATCCTGATCTTGGAGAAAAAGGCAAATAGCTTTTCTTTACTGCAGCGCCACTTATAGACCAACAGGGGAAGATTGTTGGCGCGATAGAAACTTTTCAGGATATTACCGAACGAAAGAGTATGGAAAAGCAACTCCGCCAGTCCCAGAAGCTGGAGGCCATCGGCACTCTGGCCGGCGGCATTGCCCATGATTTCAACAACCTGCTGACCATCATTATCGGCAATGCACAGCTTGCATTGATGAATGTCATCAAGGATGAATCCTTACGCAAGCAAATGGGAGAGATCAAAAAAGCCGGGAACAAAGCAGCATCTCTTACCCGGCAGCTTCTTGCCTTCAGCCGCAGGCAGATAATCAAGCCCCAGGTTCTTGATCTGAATGAAGAGATAAAAGAGATGGAAAAGATGCTTAAGCGTACGATAGGAGAGGATATTGAGTTTCAAACGATTTTAGGACACGAGCTGTGGAAGGTCTATGCGGATTCCGGACAGATCAACCATGTGATTATAAACATGGTGGTCAATGCCAGGGACGCCATATCTGCCTGCGCCGACAGCGAGGCAGGCAGGCCGCAGGGAGGCAAGCTCACAGTTAAGACAGCCAACGCTTATCTGGACGAGAACTATTTTAGCGATCGTGGCATTAAAGAGATGCCAGGTCCTTATGTGATGCTGGCTGTAAGCGATACCGGCATCGGGATGGACAAAGAAATCCGGGAACATATCTTCGAGCCTTTCTTCACCACAAAGGACGTCGATAAGGGCACGGGACTGGGTCTTTCCACGGTTTACGGTATTGTCAAACAGAACAAGGGCTTTATCTGGGTCTATAGCGAGCCTGGCCAGGGTTCTACCTTCAGTGTCTATCTGCCCAAGATGAATGTGGACACGGAGCCTGAGGAAAAAGAACAAACTTTTGTGGACGAGCTATGTGGTTCCGAGACTGTTTTGATTGTGGAAGATGATGAAGGTCTTCTAAAACTTGTACAAAATGTTCTGCAAGGCTGCGGGTACAGGGTGCTGTCTGCTGAAAATGGTGAAAAGGCTTTAAGGGTCGGCAAAGAGCACGAAGGTCAGATTGATCTGATGATAACCGATGTTGTGATGCCGAAAATGGGCGGCAGGGAAGCAGCAGATCGGCTGCAGCCTCTATATCCACAGATGAAGGTGCTTTACATGTCAGGCTACACGGACAACGCAATTGTTCATCACGGTGTTCTGGAGTCCGGGCTGAATTTCCTTGAAAAACCTTTTACACCGGAATGCCTGGCGCGCAAGGTGCGGGAGGTGTTGGATAAGGAGCAAAGAAAATGACTAACATACTGGTTGTAGATGATGAAGAATCCATCCGATACCTGCTAAGCCAGGCGCTTTCAATAGGTGGATACAAATGCACTCTGGCTGCTGATGCGGCAGAGGCCCGTAAATTCCTTAAAAATCAGAATTTTGAGCTGATCTTATGCGATGTGACTATGCCGGGGGAGTCCGGCATTGATTTCATCCGATATGTTGCGGCCGAATATACGGAAACAGCAATAATAATGGTGACAGCGTTAGACGATCCTGAAATTGCCGAAACAGCCCTGGAGTCAGGGATTTATGGGTATATAATCAAGCCTTTTAACGTAAACGGGGTGATTATTAACATCCGCAATTCTCTGCGTCGTCGAGAACTTGAAATTGCAGATCGAACTTACCGCGGAAACCTGGAACATGAGGTGGAAGAACGCACCGCTGAATTACAAGAAATCCTGAGAGGGGTCATTTACGCCTTGACAATGACCGTTGAATACAGGGACCCATATACAGCCGGTCATCAGCAGCGGGTGTCCGATCTGGCCTGCGCCATAGCAAAAGAGATGGGTTTTTCAAAAGATAAGATAATGGGGATTCGTATAGCCGGTGCGCTTCATGATATCGGCAAAATAGCAATTCCTGCAGAGATTCTCAGTAAGCCCGCCCGATTAAGCAACCCGGAATTTGAGATTATTAAAAATCATTCTCAAATCGGTTGTGATATATTGAAGTCAATAAAATTTCCGTGGCCGATTGCCCAAATTGTGCTTCAACATCACGAAAGAATGGATGGATCCGGATATCCTAATGGGCTTTTGGGTCAAGAAATTCTAATTGAGGCCAGGATCTTGGGGCTTGCGGATATTATTGAAGCCATGGCTTCTCACCGACCTTACAGGCCTGCTCTGGGTATTGATAAAGCTTTAGAAGAGATATCAATTAATAAAGGTAAGCTTTATGATATTGAGGCATCAAATGCGTGTTTGAAGATTTTTAAAGAAAAAGAGTTTGAATTTAAATCTGATTGATAATCGTGGCTGACAACACCTTTTCCACTACCTGCGATAATTGCCACAATGATATTGGCTTTTGAAACCAGGTCACTACGCCCTGCTCCAATAACTTTGCCCCTTTTTCCCTAAGCTGGTAACCGCTTCAGTTCGAGTTTATTCAAGGTGTCCGTTTGGTTGCTTCCGGTTTCTCCATTTTTTTCCTTCTATTTTTTCAATCGGATCATTCACGTATACTTTTCCGAGTCCAATCGGTGAAGTAAAAGTTCCACCTTTTTTATATTCACTAATTCCATCTGAAAAGCTGAGATCTACAGGTACTTTACCTCTTCCACCTTGCGCATCTACTACATAAAGCGGGCGCAGGAAACCTGTAGTGGATCCGCAAAGGTCTCTACAGATTTCTTTTCCTTTGTATATTTCTGTTCTAAAATGACCTGTTCCCTCAACAAGGTCGGCATAATATAGATAATATGGTTTTATTCCCATTTTCCCGAGGCCGTGTAACAGGTTTCTCATTACATCTGTGTCATCGTTAATTCCCTTCAGCAAAACAGTTTGATTTCCTATTGGAATGCCCAGTTCCCTTAAAATTTTAATGGCCTGATAACTTTCGGGAGTTATTTCATTAGGATGATTGAAATGCGTGTTTATGTAAAGCTGCGGATCTTTAAGTGACCTGGGTGTATGTTTTCTTAGTATCTCGATTAGTTCTTTGTCTTCAATAATCTTTTGTGGCCAGACGCATGGGACCCTTGTCCCTATTCTTATCAATCCAAGATGTTGAATTACCTTTAGTTTTCCCAGGATGTCATCAATTTTGTTATTGGGCATCAATAGCGGATCTCCACCAGAGATTAATACGTCTCTGATATCTTCGTGAGACGCAACGTATTCAATCCCCTTTTTTATATCCTCTGTAGTTGGATTCTTACGGTCATCACCTACTTTTCTTTTTCTGGTGCAGAACCTGCAATACATTGAGCACTCGTTTGACATAAGCAATAAAACCCTGTCTGGATACCTGTGGACTATTGTCCTCGGCCCGCCAAGCGGAATATCTCCTTCCTCATCCAGTGGATCTTCAGTCAGGTCCTTATAATGATCAAGCTCCCCGACACTAGGAATTGCCTGTTTCCAAATACCGTCATTCATTTTTTCAATGAGACGGAGGTAATACGTATTTACTCTCATAGGATATTTGGCAATTACGTCCCTGAGTCTTGGGTCAACCACTACCTTTCGACCGGCAAGCCATTTCTCCAAATCTTCGAACGTCCTTATAGAGTTTCTCAAAACCTCTTTGTATCCCATAAATGATCCTCCATTGTTACTTCAACGTATAAGGCTCAGCGGGCGCCAGCTTTATTTGCGATCCGCTGCAGCCGATGGTTGGGCAGAGTCTAATTTCAGGTCCATGGTACGAAGACGCTGGCCTTCGATTCTGGCAATCTCGCTCATGAGTACATAGCCCAGTCGGGGTTGCCTCTTCATAAGACTGGTAAGCGCGGCATTATTCAACTCGATCAGACGGGTATTCTTTAAGATAACCACGTCCGCACTGGCCGGAAGCATGTCAACGAACTCGACCTCACCGACAAGGGATTGATCGGGAAGGGTGGCCACGAGTTTCCCGTTTACCCTAACCTCGGCTTGGCCTTCGAGAACGATGAACATCCTGTCCAAGGGCTTTCCCTGCTCGATAATGCGCTCACCTTCTTTGCAGTGCCGCAAAGTTGCCGCCGATTCCAGCGCGGCTCTCTCCTTGTCGGTCAGTCCTTCAAACAGTTTGGCCTGACCCAGCGCCCTGGATAGCTCCAATGCCTTGTCTGCAGCAAACGAATTGGCCGCAAAAGTTGCAAGCACCACAACAACCACAACCGCTAAAAACAAACGTGCTGCCAGTCTAATAACCATACGTTCATCTCCCTTAAGTCAACAATAGTCGTTATTTCTCATATGTCAAATGCCGCAAATCACAGGTTCGTCCGGTGCGTTTTGATTATTGAACATTAAATTATATTTATTTTCAAGATGAATAACGATCTCGAGGGGAGCTTCACTCTAATTTTAAATCATCGAAGTTGATATGGCCCCATCCACCGCCTGAAGCGTCTATGACTCTGATTTGGGCAGTTCTTCCTATGTACTGGGATACATTCCATCTTGATCGTTCCATTGTTTCAGTGCATTTCCCTGTAGCTTGCAAAACAACCTGTCCGTCAATTAAGAGTTCCACTCTTTCAGTTCCAATGTCACAT